>JANYKE010000075.1 GCA_025361685.1 Eubacteriales bacterium
GGTTTCGCTCAAACGTCTAAGTGCCTCGACCCCATTTAAGACAACCGTAATTTTTTTCTTCGGAACTCCAGTACTAACTATTTGATCGGCAGCAGCTTTTGCAACTGCAATTATTTCATCTGACATCCAACTGTTTATCATCCCGTTTATCTGTTTGCCCGGAAATATTGTCTGCCATTTCGGCAATTTATTATTAATGGTATGTCTCGTATAAATCGAAGCAATAGAAAGCGATTTGGCAGCAATTCTTGCGCTCATACTTGCGTGCGTGTGAACAATGTCCGGTTCCTCATTTTTTAGAATATCTCTTATTTGGAAAATCGCCTTAAGGTCGAGTGACTTATCCTTCATTCCATCCAATTCGATCGCGCTGATATTTAATTCCTCAATCTCTTCCTTAAGTTTGCTGTCCCTTGGCAGCAAAACCTTATTCTCAAATCGATTTCTATCACAGTACTTAAGATAATTTATGAGTACTCTGCCGGCACCGCCAATATTGGTATCGCTGATAATGTTAATAACTTTAATCATTTTTCGCTACCTCGGATGTTTCCAACGCTTTTTGCCGTTCTTCCCTGAGAATCATAGCCGTTTTCACACCAATGCCAAGAACCATGGAAAACATTAAAATTAATCTGTAATTATACCAAGTATTATCAAACATGCTCTGTACAAGAAAAGCTGCCATTGCTGACATGACCGCAACAATTATCCACCCGGCATCAGTTTTTATATTCTTTAGATATTCAACAATTGATGTGCGGTAAAAAATCACTATCAAAACCAGAAACGTAATTAGTGCAACAATTCCTGCTTGAGTATCCAGTTGCAAAAACAGGTTATGCGGATGCGGTGCATCTATTCCGATGTAGCTGTAAAATGGGTATGCCCGGCCAAACGCTTCTTCACTAAGTCCGACTCCCGGCAGCCAAAAATCTTTGAGCATACGAAGAGTGCCAAGCCAAATCAACAATCGAAATGATGATGATGTATCTTTTAAATCTCCTATGCTTGTAAACCTTGACATGACTGAATCCGGAAGAATTGCAACAACAGACATTGCAGCCGCGATTCCAAATATCCAGAGCTTTTTGCCCTTTATTGCCAAAAACAAAACGAGACCGACAATTATTCCAATCCAGCATCCTCGTGAATATGTGTAAATCAGACATAGTGCCATTACTCCGAGAGTTCCGGCAAATACCAATTTGTTTAGTCCACCTCTCTTGATGAAAATCAATGCAATAGCTATCGGGATAAGCAATATCAAATATTCGCCCAAAACATTTGGATTGGCAAGCGTCGAAACAGCTCTTCCGGAAATATCTTCAAACATTGACGTGTCCTGCCATCTGGTATCAACATTTCCGGTAAGCTGTTGATAAATACCATACAGCGAAACCAATGCACCCGACAAAACCATAATCACAGTAATATTCATCAACTGTCTCAAATTTTTTATCATATTAATAAAAACTAGAACAAATACAAGAAATGTTGCAATTGTCAGAAAAACATTTATATCAGAACTTGGCGTTAGAGAAGTGCTCGCAGAATAGGCATAAAGAACTACAATCAGCGCAACACAGCCTGCTATCGGAGAAATTTTGAATTTAAATGAACTGTCCGGAATACTCTTGAAGACAAAAGCAATAAAAGTAAAAATCGAAAGTCCGAGAACAACCATCGTCGGAAGAAATGGGATTGAAGCAGCCAACGCATACAATCCGACATTCGGAAATCTTATAATTGTGATAACCACAATTATTCCTATAATCCCTGCCAGGCAATATAGTGTCGGTACAAAATATGTTGCAGCACCAAAAGTGGCTCCAATGAAAATTAATGCTATCAGCACAGCGATTTTTATTTTGTGTTTTTGCAATGTATCTTGACTTAATCTGCTGTTGACATCATTGACTTCTTCAATATCTGTCTGCACCTTGTAATCCAAAACTACTGCGGATATCTTTGTTAAAAATCTACACAATACACTGCCGTAATACAAATCAGCGAATCCTCTGTTGAGAATACATAGGAGCAGCCCTAAAAAAATACCGGCAAAGAACATGAGTTTTGACAAATCAATTCCGGCGCCTAAAATAATTTGCACCACTAAAGCGAGTGTCGAAAATGCAATAACAAATACGCCAACATAAGTGGTGGAAATGTTAACTAGTCTACTAATATCAAAATCAAACAGGCTTTGTTCTCCGACGGCTAATCTGCTTCTAACAAATTTGAATGGTCTGACTATTATACGGACAACAACACTCTCTTTGAGAATAATCCCGTCCTGCCCTTGCTCTTGAAACCATCTTCCAATTATACTGTTTCGTGCGCTTTTGCATATAAAAGAATATACTCCGTTTATCATTCTACCCGTTAAGCTGCAATCGTAGATTTCTATAAATCTGTGCCAGCAAGCCATGATCCAAATTAAAAGAACACTGTTATTCACTACAGGAATTTCCTCCTTCTTGAGCTTCGGTACAGCCTCACGTACATTATACATTTTTACAACTATTTGTCAATCTGAATGTACCCGTCATCAAAGCCTATACGTGTTGACAAAAAACCTTAATAATACTATTATGTTCTTGGTGTATTTATTCAAAAGTGATGTGCGACTGTAAGAAAGGACAATAAATGTTTAGCCTGAAAGCAGAATCTCGAAACATAAAAATATGTCTGGCTATTTTTCTGTCAATATTTTTAATTTTGTGCATTTTTGCTTCACTATATTATGGCGACAAGCTTCTCATGGGCAATTTTACTGATTTCAATAACGATGATGTCAAATATCTTCGAAGCGCTCAGACATTAATTCAAACAGGCAATCTGACCTACAATTATCCCGATCAACCAACAGTATTTATTATGCCCGGAATCGTATTGGTATTAGCCCCTTTTGTTAAAGCTTTCGGGATGGAGGGTGCAGTGATGCCCTTTCGCATTTTCAGTGCACTATTGCAAACCTTTAGTTTTTTTGTACTTTTCCTTGTTGGAAGAAAAATTTTCAACTCTAAGGCAGCGCTTCTCTGCGTATTTTTGTCAATTTTTTATATGGCAAATATATATGTCACCACAATGGCACTAACCGAAACAATTGTATTTTCACTTTTGATTTTACTTATATATTTCATAATTTGTGCAACTGAAAGAAGCAGTAGCAGACTCTTTATTATTGCCGGTGTCATCTGGGGAATCTCGGTGCTCTTCCGGCCTACCCTTGCTGCGTTTCCGCTAATTATGCTTATCTATTGGCTTTTTAAGAAGGTCAAATTTAAGGACATGCTGAAATATTCGTTGTGTGCACTAATTCCTTTTGTTATTCTTTTATCTCCATGGGTGATTCGCAATGCAATAACATTTAATCGCTTTATCCCGCTTACTCTTTCATCAGGTAATCCGGCTTTGCAGGGTACAATAATTGATTATAAACCGGGTGGGCTAGAGGAAATTATGGCATTGACAGATACCCCCGATGTTCCGTATGAAAAAAATGAAATGTACATCGACACAGCTGAAAATGGACTTGCAAAAGCTTCATTTGAATATCAGATTAAGACCAATACTATGAATTATATTAAATGGTACACTCTGGACAAAACCTTTAAGAATTTCGAATTTCCGCACATGTGGTATCCAATATTTACAGGAAGCTTTAATTTGCATTTCAAGTATCACAATCTTATTTTGCTGCTTGCTGGCATAGGCTTAATATTTATTATCATCAGACGAAGAGTTAGTGCAAATGTCGGCTTGCTTATTATTCTTGTTGTATTTTTTAACTGTGTGCACCTGCCGTATTATTGTTTTCCAAGATACGTATATCCGGTCATGCCTATTGTAACACTGATCGCAGCGGGTGGGATAATGTGCACGTATGAATTTATCAAACAAAAGGTTAAGAGGTGGAGAACTTGAAGAAGCTCATAATTGTTCCTGCATATAACGAAGAGGAAAGCATACTAAATACCATTGCCATGTTAAAACGGCATGAGGACTTTGATTTTATCATCATCAACGACGGCTCGTCGGACAAAACCGAGAGTATTCTGATTGAAAACAATGTTAAGCACATAACCTTAATCGAAAATCTGGGTATAGGCGGCGCGATGCAGACCGGATATGAATATGCGCTGCTCAACGGATATGACATTGCTGTGCAGGTTGATGCTGATGGGCAGCATAACCCTGAATTTTTAAATGAATTCATTACTGAGCTGACTGCCAACAATTGCGATATGGTTATTGGTTCAAGATACATCGACGGCAAGGGATTCCAGTCCACATTTCTAAGAAGAATGGGCAAGGACATCCTCTCGTGGATAATAAAGGTCCTAACCGGCAAAAAGATGACTGATCCTACGTCGGGTTTTAGAGCCTGTAATCGCAATATCATTTTTGAATTTGCAGTAGAATATCCTGTTGATTATCCTGAACCGGAAACTATTGTTAAACTTCTTGTAAAGGGTTATAAGGTTTGCGAGATACCGGTGTTAATGAATGAAAGAGACGGCGGCAGCTCTTCAATTACTACTTTCAAGTCGCTTTATTATATGATAAAAGTTATCATGGCAATCCTATTTTCGTATTTTAGCAACAGGAAGAAGGTAAAATAAATGAATATCATTTTACGAATTGCGCTAATACTATTATCAATAATTTTCTTTATATTGATTACGTATTTTCTTAAAAAGAAGCATCTCAACCTACGGCAGTCATTGGTATGGTATCTTGCGTCAATAATCCTGGTCTGCATCAGCATTTTCCCGAAAATTCTTGAATTTATTGCAAGCATGTTTGGAATAGTTGAAAAAACCAATGCGGCTTTCTTGATTGTTATCGCATTTTTGCTGCTGATTGCATTTCAAAATAATATTACAATTTTAAAGAACAAAGAAAGTATAAATAATCTTATTCGTGAAACAAGTATACTGAAGTCCAAAATTGACGAAGAGAGCAAGAAAAATGCGAAATAGTAAAATCATAATTTGGTTTAAAACATGTGATGAAGTGATTTTCAAATTAATTAATGTGAAGATGCGCAGATTTCACATTAGTCGATTTATGGCAATAGTTACATACATTGGTTCTCCCATATTTGCATTGCCATATATAACAATTTTGATTCTGCTGCGCAAATACCCCGGAATTGATCAGCTTGCCGTTCTGTCATTATTCAACTGTTTTTTTGGTCAACTTATTGTGCAGTCTACAAAGAGAATTGTTGACAGAAGGCGCCCGTATATTTCCTTAAACTTTGCAGTTACGGGACGCATTCCCTCAAGCCGATACTCCTTTCCTTCGGGACATACTTGTGCGGCATTCTGTATGGCTATTCCTTTTTTGACATTGCAATTTGCGCCAATCATATGTATAATAGCGATTATAATTGCATTTACGGTTGGGATTTCAAGGATATATATCGGTGTTCATTATCCGACCGACGTAATGTTTGGAATTGTTGCAGCAATTATTGCCGCCACAATAACACGAATCGTAATAAATATTCGTTTCGTAGATGATATCATTAATTATTTTTTCGCCAGGTTAGGCTAAATAAATTTACAGGAGGTGATTTGAATGGCACAACTATTTAACAATGTAGCATTTTGGGTACTTTTCGCAGCATTCGTACTCGTTGCAGTCGGAGTGTTTTTTCTTGTTCGCTCTTCGAACAAAAGATTATCTAAACTCGAAAAGTCTAAATTTAAAAGAAGAAAACCTTAAGACAGTTGAAACACTTCTTTGGCAATCGCCTCGAATGCTGTTTTCGAATTCT
Source organism: Eubacteriales bacterium (assembly GCA_025361685.1). Lineage (GTDB taxonomy): Bacteria > Bacillota > Clostridia > JANYKE01 > JANYKE01 > JANYKE01. The sequence continues at coordinate 5,792 of JANYKE010000075.1, forward strand.
CAATTGTTTTCATATCAACGCAATATGCAATTCTAAAATATCCCGGGCAGCCAAAACCGCTGCCCGGTACTATTATAACCTTATGTTTCAATGCAATATTTTTAAATTCTACATCGTTTGGAATCGGAGATTTTGGAAAAAGATAAAATGCTCCCTCCGGTATAGTTAGTTCAAATCCAAGTTCTTTTAGCATTGCACAAAATACATCGCGACGCTTTTTGTAGCTTTCAACATCAACCGATTCATCTTGCGCATCAGCTGCAACTTTTTGAAACATTGATGGAGCATTTACATATCCAAGTACACGATTACAATATATCGCTCCATGCATCAACATGTCAACGCCATCAATCAAAGGACTTACAGCGACATATCCGATTCTTTCGCCGGCAAGCGACAATGATTTGCTGTATGAATTTACTATAATAGTATTTTTGTAAATCTGAGGTATTGACGTGAGCGGTTGATTGTCGAAAACAATTTTCTTGTATGGTTCATCCGAAATAATAAATATATTTGTTCCATATTCTTTTTCCTTGGTGCTTAGAACCTCGGCAATTTTTTGCAGAGTCTCTTTGCTATAAACTACGCCGGTCGGATTGTTTGGTGTGTTGATAATAACAGCCTTAGTATTTGGATTTATATGTGCCGCCAATGAACCTGGATCCGGTTGAAAGGCTGGCGGGTTCGGAGGAACAACAACAGTGGTTCCTCTGTGATTGTCGACATATGCAAAGTACTCGGGGAAATATGGTGCGAACACTACCACTTCATCACCCGGATTGAGAATTGTTTTAAGAACTACATTGATTCCGCCGGCCGCTCCGCATGTCATTACAATATTGGATGCAGGATATTCAACGCCGGTTTCTTTTGATAAATATGCTGCAGTCTTTTCACGGACATCGCTGTGTCCGGCATTGGGCATGTATTTGTGTATGCCTTGGTCGTCCTGCGATGCATACATTTTTATGAGCTCGCGTACTCTAAGCGGCGGCTCGTTTTCCGGATTGCCAAGACTGAAATCAAATACATTTTCGGCGCCATATTTCTTTTTAAGAGCAATTCCTTCTTCAAACATTGCTCTAATAAAAGATGAATTTTCCAAGCTTACAAGTACTCTCTCTGATACTACACTTTTCTTTGTCATAATTTGCTCTCCTTAAAACCGCATACAATCTTAGCTCTGCTTAATACACGAGAATATAATTCTTTCAGAATTGGGTTCATCATCAAATGTTCTTATATCTTTGAAACCGATTTTTGCCAAAAGCTCTTTTATAAATTCTGCTGTGTATGCGTACTCGTACTGTACCTCATCAAATCTTTCGAACATTTCCCTGCCGGAAATTGAATCGTCGCGCTCAAAGACTGTGATATCAAATTTGGCGGATCCTGTATTGCTGTCATAGTCAGACTCCCAAATGTACGAGATGTCATCGTCTATCTCAAAAAAAACATTATCCTTAAACACATTTTCAAACTTGTAAATGCTGTTAATGTCGAATATGAAAATGCCCTCCGGGTTCAAGTAATTATGGACAAGTGCAAATGTATCAGCAACTTTATCTTTGCTGTCCAAATAATTCAAGGTATCGGTCATGCACACAACCGCATCAACAGTGCCGTAAAGTTCAAAACTGCAAATGTCACTGTTTATAATTAACGGATTATACCCTTTAGCAGAACACTTATCGTGCAATATCGAAAGCATTTCTGCAGATGAATCAAGTGCGATGCAGTCGTATCCGTGTGCAAAAAGTTCGGTCGTAATATTTCCGGTTCCGCAGCCCAAATCCAGCACGGTCATCGGAACTATTGAATTATCATTGAACAATTCGACAATTCTATCAGTAATTTTTTTGTAGTCAACATCATGCATTAGTCTGTCATAGACGCTTGCAAATTCATTATACATATTGAATCCTAACTAACATACGACAGCGGATTTCTCGCAACGCCGTTAACTCGCACTTCAAAATGCAAATGGTTTCCTGTTGAATATCCGGTGCTTCCCACTCGCCCAATCAACTGGCCTCTGCTTACTGTCTGCCCCACATTTACGGATATACTGCTGCAGTGACAATAGTACGTGGCTATCCCGCCGCCATGATCAATTGCAATCATGTTTCCGTAACCGCCGCTGTTCCATTGAGCATAAATAACTTTTCCGCTCGCTGAGGCATTAATCGGAGTCCCTCCCGGCGCAGGTATATCAATACCTGTATGCATCTCGCTTCTTCCGGAAATAGGGTTTACTCTTCCTCCGAATGGTGATGAAACTCTATGCGATGACGGAACAGGCCAGCCCATAGTTCCACCGCTATAAGGTGTGTTAACTATCTGCTGTCTGCTTATCTCCTTGGCAATATCTTCCTGAAGCTTGGCATATTGCTGAGTAAGAGATTCTTCCTTGGAAGTATTTGCTGTTATTTGCTGAGTCATGCTTTGATTAATGTCTTTTAGATTTTGTATGTTAGTTTCCTGAGTTGCCGTGGTGGTCTGCAGATCATACTGCTGATTAACTACCAAAGACTTTTTCTCTTCGATATCACCCTTAAGCCCCTTTATCTCATTCATTAATTGATTTGTGTTATCAACAATAAGCGACAGATAATATGTCTTCTCAAGTGCATCAGATAAATTCTTCGAACCTATTATTGCATCGATATACTGATTGCCCTCTTGCTGGTACATATACACGAGTCTGTCTTGCAGCTGCTTTTCTTTATCTTGGTAATTACTCTCAGCCGTAGCAAGCTCCTCATTATATCCTGCAATATCCAATCTGAACTGATTTAATTGCTCTTGATTGGAAAGGTATTTTAACCACTCCTGGTCATAATCCTGCTGTGTCTGCGTTATGCTTCCTTGCATTTCGGCATTCTTTTTTTCAATATCCGCTTTCTGCTGATTAATCTGCTGTTGCTGTTTTTTTAGCTCATCAACCGTTGCGGCATTTGATACCGATGAAAATAAAGGCGATGAAAGATACACTATCACAAGCATCATTGCCGAAACAAATACTGCCAGTTTCTTTACAGCCGAAATATTTTTATTATCCATTTTATACCTCCAGATGTTTTCTCACGGAAATTGCACTCCCGATCACACCGACCACTGCGCCGATTCCAACCATACACAAGAACATAACGGCTGCTATTTCAGTAAAATCAAGAAGCTTAAGAGAAACTATTCCCATTGTTGTTAACTGATTATTTATTGTGCCGATAATTGACATGTAACTGTACCCGATAACCAGAAATGAAATTGCCGACCCCAATATTCCCATCACCATTCCTTCAATAATAAATGGGAGTCTTACAAACGCGTTGCTTGCTCCGACATATTTCATAATATTAATATCCCGCTTGCGAGCAAACACTGTTAGTCTTATTGTGTTTGAAATAATAAACATTGCGGCAAGCGCAAGTATTCCGCCAATCAGAAGACTTCCCATATAAATCCACGATGCCGTTGCATTAATTGCTTCCATTACTTTCTGTGGATAATTAACCCTTTTTACGTTCGGAATACTTTCAAATTCATTTGCAGTCTGCACTCCGATTGACAGATTTTTAAGTTTGACTGTGAATGATATCGGCAAAAAGGCGTTTGACATATTATCAAGGATAGTAGAATCATCTTTAAGCATTTCGTATTTCAATACTTGAAAAGCTTCCTCTTTGGAAATCTTTTTACAACTTTCAACATTGGGATTATCTTTAATCTGCTTCTCAATTTCACCAATCAGCGGATCATTGTACGTGAGACTGGCATCACAATAGACCTGTATTTGATAATCTTTTTTAATTGAATTAACATTCGCATTGATATTAACAAGAATTACAAAAAATATCCCGAAGACCATTAGCGAAACTGCTACCATGCCCATTGAAATAACTGACATAAGCTTATTTTTATATACGTTTCGCAGACCCTGTCCGGCTACATAACTAAATGTCCGTATCTTCATTTTTATACTTACCTTCCTCTTCATCTCTGATAACGGCACCCGCATCAAGTTCGATAACACGTTTCTTCATATCATTGACAATGTTTTTTTCATGTGTTATTACGACCACGGTTGTTCCGTTTGCGTTGATCTCTTCAAGAAGCTTCATTATCTCGGCGGAATTAATCGGGTCAAGATTACCTGTCGGCTCATCGGCAATTAAGAGTGCCGGATTATTAATCAGAGCACGCGCCAAACCGACTCTCTGCTGCTCGCCGCCTGAAAGCTCAGTGGGAAATGCTTTGGCTTTTCTTCCAAGCCCGACAAGCGTCAAAGCAAGCGGCACCTGTTTTTTAATCTTTTTGTGCGAAGCCTCTGTTATGCGCATCGCAAATGCTACATTTTCGAATACGGTTCTGTCCGGAAGCAGACGGAAATCCTGAAATACGATTCCGATACTTCTGCGCAACTGCGGAATTTGACGTTTCTTCAGTTTGCTAAAATTTTTGCCGTTTATGAATATCTCACCTTCGGTCGGATTTTCTTCTTTAAGCATAAGCTTTAGCAGTGTAGATTTGCCGGCACCGCTATGTCCGATTATAAAAGCAAATTCGCCTTCCTTTATTTGAAAGCTCACATCCTTGAGCGCTACTGTACCATTCGGGTATTTCATTGTGACATTATCTATCTTTATCATAAGCCGCTTGCCTTTCCTCAAGATATATTTTTGCCATGACCGCCATTTTAAAAATTAATGAATCTTCGAATTTTCTTATATCCAGTCCTGTTAATTTGCTAATTCGATTGAGCCTGTAAATAAGTGTGTTCCTGTGCATATATGCTGATCTGGATGTTTCGCTGATATTTAAGTTATTGTCAAAAAGCATATTTGCGATTGCTATCATTGAGTCGTCCAGCATCTGCACTTTTGCATTCAAGTCGAGTAAAACGTTAATCGGCAGATTCATTACTATTCGTGCTATGCCCTGTTCATTGTAATGATGATATTGCTTGCCGTTGTTAAAAATTAATCCGGTTTCGAGTGCATAAATAGCTGTGGTTATAGCGTTGCTCAATTCTTCTTGTGTGTTTGCTTGTTCTCCAATTCCGATCTGAACAGAAATCATAAGCTCGCCCATAATTGTTTCGGCTAATGTCTTGGCGATTTTATCCGGACTTTGTTTTGCCTTGGAATATAAAAATATGTATTTGCTATAATTGACTCCCGCTTCAATAATTTTAGACTCAATCTTAAGCGGAAATAAATTTTTAACAATCTCGGATGTCTCATTTTTGTGAGCATCTTCGACTCTGATAGCAAATACTACTCCTACTCCGTGGAACACGATATCTTTAGGCAATTCAGTACTCGGAACCCTGCTGACTGTGGACTCAAGCAGTGAGTTAAGAATGCTGATTGCTTTAGTAAGTTCTTTAATGGGTTCCATTTCACAGACCTCCTAACCCGCTGAAATTATATCATTTTCTTGCATACAGGTCAAGTTTATAGTAGTATATTGCTTGTGAGATTACTCATGGAAAATGTTGATTTTTATATGGAAAGGTAGGATTTTATGGCACATTTGACTAAACTTTTTAACGTGGAAAAAGATTATAATCCAACTGCTATGAACGGCTGGACCATCCTTGGAGCAGGAGGCGGCGGTTCGCTGTTTGCGCCGGCGGTTAGTCCTCACAATCCGGATACTATGATGATGACGTGTGATATGACAGACACATATATTACTTATGACGCAGGCAAAACTTGGACTTTTATCAATCTGGATGGCCGCGTTGATGCTATATCTTTTGATCCTGCTAACGAGGGTGTGATTTATGCCGGCGCAAGTTCGCTTTATCGTTCGGTTGACAATGGCAGGAGCTGGAATGTTGTCTTCCCGACGCCCGATACAATTGTTGGTGAAAGATTTATAAGCGATGAGGCCATGCATATTTTTCAAACATCCAAAGAGTTTATTCCGGGTGGCGGACGAGTTAGCAAAATACTGATTGACCCGGCAGATCCGGCTAGCATTTACCTTGCTTGCTCAAAGGGTATTGCTTTAGGTCTCGGCGGCGAATCGCTTATGCTGTTTCATACGACTGATAACTGCAAGTCATGGAAACTGATTGGGAGTTTTGAAGGGAATATTTTTAGGTTTATCGGATTTGGTTCAGACCCGGCAATCAACTCTGAAGTGACGAGTGCTAAAGATTTATACATGGTTTCGAATAAGAGCTTTTATAAGTTTGATTCTTTGACAGGCACGCTTATTAAGAAAAATATTCCCGATGCGGCAACCGAAATAGAGACCGGTGATTTTGGTTATGATCCGGCGAGCGGAAATATTGTTATGTATTTTGTGGCAGAGATGCGGTTTGATGCCGCCGGCAAGATGAGCTCGGGTGTTTATCGCTCGTTTGATTTTGGCGAGACTTGGACAGAGTTGAGTGGGCTTGACCTTGATTTTCAGGGTCCGGCTAATGGTCAAAAACGTCGTTTGAGGAGTATGGGTGTCTGCAGATATAACCCTGCTAAAATTTATTTATCTGCTTGGCGCAAACCTGATTTAAAAGATCTGTCGCTGCCTGAGATGAATTATGGCGGCACCCTGACGTCTGAGGATTTTGGCGAGACTTGGGATTGGTCAATTAAGTTTGGAGATGAGTATCCCGACAATATCGGAATCGGCTGGTTTGAAACTGATTATGATTGTGACTGGCTTGAGAGCGGTCTGTACTATTACATTTGCGATACGAATCAAGACATCTGTCTTCAGACAACAATGGGGACAGCCCTTTTGACCACAGACAATGGCAAGACTTGGAATCAAGTTTATTGTGACAACTATGACGACGGCTCATTCTACGGCAAAAATTGTGAAGGAACCAACTGTCACCATGTTAAG
>JANYKE010000145.1 GCA_025361685.1 Eubacteriales bacterium
AGTCATGTATCTCGATTATAAAGATGTTCCAAAGTTAAGGAGATTTATCTCGGAAAAAGGCAAGATCCTTCCAAGAAGAATGACCGGCACTTGCGCGAAACATCAAAGAGCAGTTACGACTGCAGTTAAAAGAGCAAGACATATTGCTTTGTTACCATTTGTTCAAGATTAATTATTACACTTTGACGGTTTGATGGTTTGTTAGTGTGATAAAGCATGAAGATTTAAATGACTGCAGTTTGAGTTAATTGTAAAATTGCTCAAACTGCTTTAGGCATTCTATGCGGGAGGAGCAAACACATGAAAGTTATTTTGAACCAAGATGTTAAAGGTCTAGGCAAGAGCGGCGACATGGTTGAAGCCAAGGACGGCTACGCAAGAAATTATTTGCTTCCAAGGAAAATGGCCATCATGGCTAACTCAACAAACGTTAATACGATGAACACGAAGAAAAAGGCTGAGGATCATAAGAAGGATATGGAACTTAAGCGTGCACAAGATGTTTGCGACGAACTAAAATCAAAGCATCTTCGCATACCTGTAAAAACAGGCGGCAACGGAAAATTATTTGGATCGATAGGAAGTGCAGAGATTGCCGAAAAGATTAAAAGAGATTATAATATTGAAGTAGACAAGAGAAAAATCGTTATGGATGGCAATATCAAACATCTTGGCGAGACTGAGATTGAAATCAAACTATACGCAGGAGTTGCCGCAAAAATAGTTGTTGAATTGGTGGAACAAGAATAATGGCTAACGAGCTTATAACAAAAATGATGCCGCAAAACATTGAGGCCGAGCAGGCTGTTATAGGCGCGGCTTTATTCGATAAGGACATTATCCCTGTAATATTAGAAATACTAAAGGCCGACGATTTTTACAGAGTCGACCACAGAATTATTTTTGAATGCATTATCGAGCTCTTTGACAAAGGGTTGGATGTTGATATTGTAACTGTTGCAGATTTGCTAAAACAAAAAGGATCGTTTGAAGAAACGGGCGGGCTCGATTATTTATCATTCTTGATTAATAATGTTCCAACCACCTCGAACATTCGCTCGTATACAAAGATCGTTGAAGAGAAATCGCTTTTGAGAAAGTTGATAAGACACTCTGAAATAGTATCCGAAATGAGTTTCAAAGCTGCCGAAGAAGTTGAGTATATAATGGGAGAAGCCGAAAGAGGCATATTTGATATTTTCCAGAGCCGAAGCGGCAAAGCGTATGCACATATTGACGAGATTTTGCGGGGAGCACTTGAGAGAATAGAACAGTTGTATAACAGATCAGAGGCAATCACAGGAATTCCAACCGGCTTCAGCGCGCTTGACAAGCTTACTGCCGGACTGCACAATTCAGATTTGATTTTTGTCGCTTGCCGACCGGGTATGGGAAAGACAGCGTTCATAACAAATATTGCACAGCACGTTGCGACTAAACACAATATTCCTGTTGCAATATTCAGTTTGGAAATGTCGCGCGAACAGCTGGCTAACAGGATGCTTTGTAGTGAGGGTTTTATCGATAATTCGAAGCTTAGCACAGGCAGACTTGATGATGCGGACTGGCCAAAGATTGGTGAGGCGAGTTCTATTTTGTCGAGTTCGCCGATTTATATTGATGACACGGCCGGAATTACGATGACTGAGATTCGTTCAAAGTGTCGCCGCATGAAGATGGAAAAGGATATCGGGCTTGTTGTGATTGATTATCTCCAGCTTATCGAGAGCAGGAGACCCGGCGACAACCGCCAGCAAGAGATTTCGGAGATTTCAAGGTCAATGAAAATTCTGGCTAAAGAGTTAAATGTTCCGGTGCTGTGTGCATCGCAGCTGAGCCGCGCGGTTGAGCAACGTGAGAATAAGCGACCGATGTTAAGTGACCTGCGTGAGTCAGGGTCTATTGAGCAGGATGCCGATATTGTTATGTTCATCTACAGAGATGAGTATTATAAGAGGGAAGAATCGGAATCAAAAAATAAGGCGGAGATCAGCATTGCGAAACACAGAAATGGGTCAACAGGAAAGTTTGAGTTGATGTGGAAAGGTGAATATACTAAATTTACGAGCATTGACGATTCGCATTATGAAGCGTGACGATATGACCAAAAATTCGAGCGATATTAAAAAGTCTAGCGATAATATTAAGAAACAAATTTCTGATAGTATTAAACTTTATAGTCTTATTGAAACCGGTGAAGGTGTCATTGCGGGGTTTTCCGGCGGGGCTGATTCTTCTGTGCTGGTTGAAGTTTTGAATGAGCTTTCAGCGACGTTGGGATTTAGTTTGGTTGCGGTTCATGTTAATCACATGCTGAGGAATGACGAGGCTGACAGGGATGAGGAGTTTTGTCGTGTGTTTTGCGAACAACGCGGGATTAATTTTCAAAGTTACAGCGTTGACGTTTCGGCAGTGAGCAAGACTGGTGGCAGGTCGTTGGAAGATTCGGGAAGACGAGAACGGTATCGGATTTTTAATGAAGTCGGCATCGAGAAATTTGGTTCGGGCAGGTTTAAGATAGCGGTAGCGCATAATAAAAATGATTTAGCTGAGACGGTGCTGCTTAATATTGCGAGGGGCAGCGGGCTCGAGGGACTTAAGGGTATCGAGTTTAGGAGAGATAATATTATCAGACCGATGCTTGATATTGATAGAGATACGATTGAAATTTATTGCGCTGCAAACGAGATTAGCTACATGGTAGATTCTACGAATTATGATACCTCGTACACGCGAAACAGCATGCGCCACGTGGCGATGGCTGCTCTGCAAGAAGCAAGCGGCAATAATGTTGTTGATAAAATTTTCGAGATGAGTATGCTAATCCGCGCTGAAAATGATTATATTAACATTCAGGCACAGGAGTTCTTAAGATGTGGAAGGCCCTTTGAACTTGATAAATTTAACGCTCTGCACATTGCACTAAAGCGCCGCGTGCTGAGACTGGCAATTTTAGAACTGAAGGGCGACACCATTGATATAGAGAGTGTGCACATTGATGACATCATCAAACTTGCAGATAAAGGAGCAACAGGAAAAAAAGTTTGCCTAACAAATGGACTGCGTGCAGAAGTCGAATACGGCAAACTGAAAATATATTTTGACAAAGACGAAGAAGATTTTGAAGTTGGCGGTTCACTGTCTTGCAGGATACTTGAAACAAAAGATATTTCCGACAAAAATATCCTTCTAAATTATGATATCGAATCGAATGTACAATATTTTGATTTGGATAAATTTTCTAAGAACAGCTTCATGAATGCTTTGCCCGACTTAGTTTTAAGGCGGCGAGAAGAGGGCGATATTATTTCTCCACACAAATTTTCAGGAACGAAGAAAGTGAAAAAATATTTGATTGATAAAAAGATTCCTGTCAGAAAGAGAAATGATATTTTTTTGGTAGCATACGGTAAGGAAATAATCTGGATTTGCGGGTATACTGTGAGCAGCAAATATATTTGCACAGAGAAGACAAAAAGGGTGCTTGCGGTTGAAATAAACTGAAAATTAGATTATAATTGTTCTACGCCTATATTGGCGCCGAACAAAACACATTAAGTCATATTAAGGAGCGTAAGTATTTTGAAATTCTTCAAAGACGCGGGAATATGGATTCTGTTGGTAGTGATAGTTATAGCAGGAATATTCTTGTTAAATAATAATCCGAAGGTGGCGAACATAACATACGATGAGTTGTGGACGCAGATTAATAATAAAAACATTAGCACGTTGACGATTGATGAAAATACCGGTCTTGTCGATGCTGATTTTAAGAATGCTGTTAACGGAAATAGTAGCGCAGAGATTACAATTCCGGTTGGGGCATCATTCAAAGATCCTATTACTAAAATAATTCAAGCAGACCCATCACAATTTGTTTTCAAAATTAAAAATGACCCGGCACCTTGGTGGCAGGCTCTTTTGCCATATCTGCTTTTTGGATTGCTAATGTTCGGAGTAATTTTCTTTTTCATGAAGCAGACTCAAAACAGCAACTCAAAGGCTATGTCATTTGGCAGGAGCAAGGCTAGGATGCAAAATGCCGGTGAGCAAAAGGTTACATTTGCCGATGTGGCCGGTGCGGATGAGGAAAAAGAAGAGTTGATGGAGATTGTTGAGTTCCTCAAGGATCCGGCAAGATTCGAGGCGTTTGGTGCAAGAATTCCCAAAGGTGTTTTGTTAGTGGGACCTCCCGGAACAGGAAAAACTTTGCTTGCTAAGGCAATGTCCGGTGAAGAGGGAGTTCCGTTTTTCAGTATCAGCGGATCTGATTTCGTTGAGATGTTTGTCGGAGTCGGCGCTTCACGTGTGCGAGATTTGTTTGATCAGGCTAAGAAGAATTCACCATGCATTATTTTTATTGATGAAATAGATGCAGTCGGAAGACACAGAGGAGCAGGACTTGGCGGCGGACATGATGAAAGAGAACAAACTCTCAATCAGCTGCTTGTCGAGATGGATGGATTTGGAATTAACCAAGGCATAATTATTATTGCTGCAACCAACAGACCTGATATTCTTGATCCGGCTTTGCTTAGACCGGGTCGTTTTGACAGACAAGTTGTTATTGGGTTGCCTGACATTAAAGGTCGTGAAGCAGTGCTGGTTGTACATTCAAAGAAGAAGCCTCTTGGTGAAGATGTAAGTCTAGCCGAGATTGCAAAAACAACGTCCGGATTTACACCGGCTGATTTAGAGAATCTGCTTAACGAGGCAGCGCTTCTTGCCGCGCGAAGAAAGAAAGAAAAGATAGGGCACGACGAGATTAAAGAAGCAACATTTAAAGTTATAATGGGTCCTGAGAAAAAGAGCAGAGTAATTACCGATCAGGAAAAGAAACTCACGGCATATCATGAAGTCGGACATGCAATTATAGTGAAACTAGTTTCCGATTCCCATACCGTTGATAGAATATCAATTATCCCATCCGGAAGAGCAGGCGGCTATACTTCGTTTAAACCTGATGAGGATATCATGTATCGCACAAAACAGCAGCTGATTCAAGCCATTGAAATTTCGCTTGGCGGGCGTGCGGCAGAGGATCTTGTACTTAACGAAATAAGCACGGGTGCTTCAAGTGATCTTCAGAATGCCAACAGAGTTGCACGAGAAATGATAATGAAGTATGGAATGAGTGAGAATTTGACAAATCTTGTTTTTCAAAATCAATCTGACGAAGTATTTCTTGGCAGAGATATCGGGCATACTAAAGATTATAGCGAAAATGTTGCGAACCAGATTGATGTCGAGGTAAAGAGTCTTATTGATAAAGCATACGCACATGTTATGGAATTGCTCAAAGTAAATATTGATAAACTTCACTATATTGCAAATTTAATTCTTGAGAAGGAAAAAATTGAAGGCGATGAATTCGAAAGATTATTTAATAGCACTGATGACTCCGAACCGGGACAAGAAATAGAATTGAACATACCTAGAGGAGAGCCAAAACTTGGAGAACCGGAATTCGCACAATAAGCGTATAAACAGAGTTAGTTTTTTTGAAAAATTCTTACAAATAATTTTCCCGCAGAAGTGTGCTTTCTGTGGGGAAATTTTATTTGCCGGCAAAGTTGAGATTGAGTTCTGCGATTCGTGTTTGTCGAAGATAGAATTTTTTGAAAAAGATTTTGTTGACGCGCAAGAAATCGACAGCCCTTTTTTTGATGGCGTAATATCGGTCTGCCATTACCGCGGACTTATTGTTGAAGTGATTCATAGATTCAAGTTTAATGCTAAGCCTGTACATTATCGACCGCTTGCTAAGCTTATGCATCTGAAACTGGAAGGAATTTGCAAGGTTGCCGAAACTGATTTTGTCATGTCAGTACCAATGTACAGTTCAAAGCAAAAAAAGCGTGGATACAATCAAGCAGGACTGATAGCAAAGGGTTTTTCAAGTTGTAGCGGCCTGCCCGATTACTCAAGGTTTCTCATCAGAACGAGACAGACAAAAAAACAAAGCACCCTCAGTAAAACTGAACGCGCAGAGAATGTTAAAAATTCATTTGCGGTATGGCCGCCTCATTTCGACTTTGTCGGAAAAACAATCATTTTAATTGATGATATTTTTACAACGGGCAGCACACTGAACGAGTGTGCACGAGTTTTAAAAGAAGCGGGTGCGAAGCTTGTATTTTGTGCCGTTGTTGCAACCGGAGTTAATTAAAATTTCAACAGAGTAAATGACGTTGATAAGGCCGCAGCAATTTCTGCGCGCGTAATATTATTTTTAGGCTTGAAACTGAAAGTATCACCGTCGTTGTAGCCCTTGATTACTTCCAGATTTGTGCACATCGCGACCGAGGCTCTGGCATATGTGCTGATTGTTGCTTGATCAGAAAATTTTTCGAGAGCAAGATCCGTCTCACTGCTATCCGGATAACTAAAGAATTTATATTTATTAAGAGAGCGCGCAACAAATGCGGCCATCTCTTCGCGCGTCAACGACAAACCGGTTCCAAATTTCCCATCACCAATCCCACTTGTTATGCCTTCTGTTTCTGCGATCGCAACATAATTATAAAACCAATCGGATGTACTCACATCGGTAAAGTCACACGTCGCAGACAAAACATATGAAGGCAGATTATATGAAGCTATGAGCACTTTGATAAATTCTTGACGCGTAATATTGTTGGCCGGTCTGAATTCGTAAGTGCCTCCCTCCAATGTATATCCATCAAACAAATTCTGTTGAAGGAGGTATGTAATATAACTGTATCCCCAGAAATCTGTAGGAACATCAGTATAAGTAGCTGCAAGTGTCGTAGCAGAAAACGAATCGCTGTGTCCGGAAATTCCTGCCGGATTAACTGCAACAACAGTGAAAGAATATTGTGTTGAGGGAGATAAATTTTCAAATGTATATTCAGAATCAGGTGCAAGAATATTCGTGAAATCAGTACCAACTTTTACTCCGTTGCAATACACCTCGTACCCGTAAGCGTTTGCAGAATTATCCCAGAAAATCGTAATTGCATTGGAGGTTCTCTTAACAAGCGAAAGGCCAAAAGGTTTTCCGGGAGTTGGTTGCGAGGTGGTATATCTATAATTGACAATATCACTGTCAGTCTTTCCGTCAATATATGCCATTACTTTGATTGTCGTATCCTGTGTTATAGGAATCAAGTCACTGTAAATGTTCCCGGCTGTCTGACTCGGAAGTGAACCATCGGTTGTATATTTAATTGTTGACCCTGCCGAGAATCCGCCATCGTTTGCATCAAGTAGCGCAACATTTGTTCCGCTCGCAACATAACCGCTTGGCTGATTCGCAACCGGCGGATTTAATTTCCCTACAGTCTCATTTGCGGAAAATGCACAGAACTCAATTCCCGTGTCCCAGAATGCCGGATTCTCTTCCGAGGTTAAATGCTTTACTACTGCACCGCTCCCTTTTAGCGACGGATTGTTTCCGGTGTATAAGGGTGTGCTTATTAAGTTAAATGCGCTCTCGCCGCCAAATCCATAAATCCCATATGGTTCCTTAAGAACGGTTGCAATTCTGAAATTCTTATTGACAGTTGAAAAATCTGTGCCGGCATATTCGGACGAAACGCGCGCAAGACCATCGGTCACAGAACGATAGTCACCAAAGTCGGATTGCAAAATCGTTTTGAAAATACTGTCGCCCCCGCCGGCAAAATCTTTTGTCTGTGTGCGTAGGTATTGGCTAAACAAATATGGCAGGCCATAGTTGGCACCAACATCACTGTTGTTATCAGTGTAATTATCGTAGGTAAGTATTGCTCCATTTTTTACTATAGAAGAATTATTGTAACCAACAATTCTATTTGTCAACGGAGTGCCTGATATCATTTGTTCGGCGGCCATTGAAAATCCCTCGTTAAGCCAAAGTGAATTTCGACTTGTTTGGTTGTGTGACAATTGATAATCAGCTTCACTTATCAGATGCTGAAATTCATGAACAAGAGTAGTGTATCCGCGTGTTACATCAGGATTTGTTTTGCTTCCCATCTGCGGATAAATATCAATGTGAATCATTGCAAGACAATTGTCTGTTCCGCCAGCTGCTGAAGAGACTAAGTCTGCATCCCAGAAATACCCATAAACGGTTCCGCCGGTGCCGGTGTGATAAGCGGCATCGCGAATATCTTCCAGAAGAATGATTATCTTCCCGTTAACATCATATTGACCGCGAATATCAGTGTTGCCAAAATATTTTCCAAAAGATGTTACCATCTTGTCGCGAATGTTGTCATCAAATTCTGCTCCGACCAGTGCGGCTTTGTCATTACCGATTGCAGCAGCATATGTTTGCTCAACATAGACATCACAGTATTTTCCTGTGTACATATAATTTGCCGCCACAGTGTAAGATGAACTTAATTGTATGTCATATGAAAAAAAGTTTCGCGTATCTCCGATTGCCTGCATCATACCTTTTGGTGCACCGGCATCCTGAACAATATTTTTAGAGTCTATTTTCTTGGTGTTATTAAATTTGTATGAAGGATCAAATGGCATTTCATAGGTGCCGTAAGGATTTGTTGAGGCGGGTGTCTGTTGAATTGATTCGTTTGCCTGATAGTCGGCTTGGGAAAGCTGTGCGGATTTGGCTGAGCTGATATTTGATGTGGAATTGTACACAACCAAATATTCGCCGCTGTAAGGGCCGGTTGAATCAATCACAGCCGCGTTGGCAAAACCTCCGTAGTAAAAACTTATCAAGATTAGAAAAGTTGTAACAATACAAATTATTTTTCTCATCAATTTCACCTACAAAATATTTTTTAGTTCATCCAAACTTTTTATGCAAACAAACTTGTCATCGCAATCAGTAATCTTTGGGATGCTGATTGGAAGATCGTCGCGTGGCGAAAATAATTCTCTCGAAATAAGAACAGGCTGTATACCGAGTTTCTCGGCACCCGATAACATTTTCGGATAATCGTCAACAAAAATTGTTTCCTGCGCAGGCAGGTCTATTGTTTTCAGCGCATGCTCATACATTTCGCTTGCCGGTTTTAACACGCCTAAATAACAGCTAAAAGTTATACTGGTAAAACATCCAAGTATATTTGCTTTTATCAATTCGTTTTTAATCGCCGGCCAGGTATCGGAAATAATACCGAGCTTGTAGCTTTTGGAAAGTTCTTTTATTGTCGGTATAGCATCGTCATAAAAAATATAATTGTCACCGTGAACACGGTCATATGCAATTTCTTTGACCGCATCTTCACTCAGATTAAACTCGGGAACTTCGTTTGAAACGATTGAATAATACTCAACAAACTGTTTGTACTCCTCGTCGGTATCGAAAACAAAATGATTTTTCAGAAGATGGTCCATTGCCTTCCGATATGCTGCAAAAAGTTTTGACCGATCATAATCGTGAAGACTCTTTATTTTCGCAAGCTCCAAAAATTTCTCTGTAACCATCCAATCGCCCGACCGGGGGCGCAGCATTGTCCAGCCTATGTCCAAAAATATTCCTCTAATCGGTTTCTTCAAACTCAATCCCATCGCACTCACCAAGTCGTTTCATAATTTATCGCTTGCCTTTACTCTACAAACAAAATTCTACAACATCCAGCGTGCCATTGCAAGACGCTGTTTTGCGATGTGATTGCTTGACATTGGTTGCGGGGGTGTGCTAATATAAAAAGGCTCTGCTGAAGGATGATACATTTTCATGGAGCGGGATTGATAACCATAGGTTTTGTTTCCGGACGACTCCGACCTTTAACAAGATTTATGGGGATAAATTAATAAGGAGGTGTACTACAAATGGCAAAAGAGAACAAGGCAGACATTATTCAGAAATTTGAGACACACGAAGGGGATACAGGTTCTCCGGAAGTGCAGATTGCTCTTCTGACATCAAGGATCAATCATCTGAACGAGCACTTGAAGATTAACAAGAAAGATCATCATTCAAGAAGAGGCTTGCTCAAAATGGTTGGACAAAGAAGAGGGCTACTCAATTATCTCATGAAGAAAGACATCGAGAGATACAGAAAGATCATCGAGAGCTGCGGATTGAGAAAGTAAGAATCAAGGTAAGATTCGAATTGAGAGTTAAAAATTATTGTAAAAGGAGTTTTGGATATGCCTAAAGCACATAGAGGTAAGACACTGAAGGCTATGCCTTCAAAGGGCAGAGGTACATGCCCATTATGTGGCTCAACCCGCATCAAGCTTTTGTATGATGTAACAGCAGAAGATGGATCGGGCACCACAAAGGTATGCAAGAGATGCAAGTCAAAGAAAGCATAATTGCATTATGAATCAGAGTTTAGGGGACGACGGTTTGTGCATAAGCAAGCCCTCGTCCTTTTGACAGTTTAAGCAAGGAAATAATTTGAGAAGAATAGGAAAAAGATTATGAAAAAAGTTTACAGTACTACATTTGCAGGAAGAACACTCACAGTTGAGACAGGAGAACTCGCGCAATTAGCTAATGCAAGCGCGCTGGTGCGTTACGGTGACACAGTTGTTCTGTCAACAGCAACAGCTTCAGCAAAACCAAAAGAAAATATTGACTTCTTTCCACTGAGTGTTGATTACGAAGAAAAATTATATGCAGTCGGAAGAATCCCCGGAGGATTTATCAGAAGAGAAGGAAGACCCTCAGAAAAAGCAATTTTGACAGGACGCGTTATCGACAGATCAATCAGACCTTTATTTGATAAAGATTTGAGAAATGATGTTGTCGTTATTAACACACTTATGTCAGTTGACCAAGACAACTCACCCGAGATAGCTGCAATGCTCGGAGCATCAATCGCACTAAGCATCTCTGACATCCCATTCGCAGGCCCAATAGGCGGAGTTGCTATCGGACTTGTTGACGGAGAAGTAATCATCAATCCAAACGAAGAGCAGCGCGAGGTCAGCAAGATGTATGTTACACTTGCTGCTAAAAAAGATAAGATCATGATGATTGAAGCAGCCGGTCAGGAAATTCCGGATGACATTATGTTGGATGCTATTAAAAAAGGTCATGAAGAAATCATTAAGGTTATCGAATTTATCGATGGGATAGTTGCAGAAATCGGAAAAGAAAAAATTGTTCCGCAGTCAGTTTCTATTCCGGAAGAATTTTTATCACAGGTAAAAGAGTTTGGTTACGAAGAAATGCGCGAGGCTGTGCTTGCGATCGATAAGAAAGACAGAGACGATAAGATTGCAGTCTTGACACAAAAGGCGCTTGATGAATTTTCAGTTAAGTATAAGGACAGCGATACAATTCCGGAAAATAAAATTTCAGGATTTGTTAACGAAGGCATATACAAGCTCGAGAAAAAAGTTGTTAGAGAATATCTTATCAAGGAACAGAAGAGAGTTGACGGAAGAGATATCGGAACTATTCGTCCGTTATCGGCAGAAGTCGGAATCTTGCCGCGTGTTCACGGTTCAGGATTATTTGCAAGAGGACAAACACAGGTTCTTACAATTTGCACACTTGGCGCATCACGTGATGAGCAGATGCTTGACGGAATTGATGCCGAAGATTCAAAAAGATTTATGCATCACTACAATTTCCCGGCATATAGTGTTGGCGAGGCAAGAACATCAAGAGGACCGGGGCGTCGCGAGATTGGTCACGGAGCATTGGCAGAAAAAGCACTTGAGCCTGTTCTTCCGGATGCCGCTGATTTTCCATATACAATCAGACTTGTTTCTGAAGTGCTTATGTCAAATGGTTCAACATCACAGGGCAGCGTATGTGCAAGCACATTAGCTCTTATGGATGCGGGCGTTCCGATCAAAAGACCGGTTGCCGGAATCTCATGCGGACTTGTTACCAATGAGGAAGACGAAAATGATTTCATTACATTTATGGATATCCAAGGCATCGAAGATTTCTTTGGCGACATGGACTTTAAAGTTGCCGGAACAACTGAAGGAATTACAGCTATCCAAATGGACATGAAAGTTAAAGGCTTATCTTATGAAATAATAAGACAGGCATTTGAAATTACAAAGCGCGGAAGACTTCAAATAATTGAAGAAACAATTCTTCCAACTATACCGGAGCCAAGAGCAGATCTTTCACAGTACGCTCCAAGAATTATCAGCATGAAGATTGATGTTGATAAGATTAGAGAAGTCATTGGTTCAGGTGGCAAGGTTATCAACAAAATCATTTCTGATACCGGAGTTAAAATTGACATCGAAGAAGATGGAAGCATCTTTATTGTTACAGCAGATGCAGCTGCAGGCGAGAGAGCAAAAGCAATCATCGAAGGTATCGTTAAGGAACCTGAGATTGGAGAAATATATGAAGGCACCGTTAAGAAAATAATGGACTTCGGTGCATTTGTAGAAATCCTACCTGGCAAGGAAGGTCTCGTCCACATTTCGAAGCTTGACAGCAAGAGAGTTGAAAAGGTTGAAGATGTGGTAAGCGAGGGTGATGTTATCAAAGTTAAACTGATTGAAATTGACAGTCAAGGAAGACTAAAGCTTTCCAGAAAAGATGCTATGTAAGGTGGCAAAGACCAAAAATTAACAAGCAGTTACGTTCAAAAAATATGCAGAGGCGAAAGCCTCTGTTTTTTTCTACAAAATGTCATTTTGTTTACTTTAAAGAAATAATATGATATATTTCAGTTGTAGTAGTGTCAAAAAAACGGAGGATATCCAGGTGAAAAACAAGTCGAAAAAAATGGTTTCGAAAGCACTTTTATTAGCAATGGTAGTAAGTACTTTAGCGATTACAACTCCGATGACAATGGTAACTGTATCAGCTGCGACACCGGTTTCGGTTTCGTTTCAAAACGGAACAAACGGATATGGCACTAACAGTTTTACAAATTCAAGTGTGACTGTTGCCAATATTATGGAGTATCCCAATCCGGCTGAGCCAAAAGCATATCTTGCAACCTCAGCTAACGGCAAAACTTCAACATATACAATCGGAACGCCTACAGGATTTCCGCAAAATGTAACAGGACCTATTACTCCGCCGGAAGTAACTAACGGTGCAATATTCTATTTTGATGTAGATTCAATTCCAAAAGGTGCGATAGTAACTTCTGCCTCAGTTGATATTGCGTTTACTACAAAATTAACTTCGGGAAAATGCAACGGAGGAACTATTGAATTTCGCAGAATAACTGACCCTAATACAATAGGACAGTGGGTTATTCCTGTGAGTCCGACAACGGGAGTAGGTGCATGTTTTTATAGAAGAGATGGAGCGACCGGCGTAAATGTAACAAAGGCCTGGACAAATGTTACTAACAGCACAATACTTGATGCTGCACCAAATGTAACGGGTACTATTTCAACGGCCGTTGCCGGAATAGCATCGTCTTCAAATCTTATGGGTGATGTGCAAGCATGGATTGATGGAACAGCATCAAACCAGGGCTGGTATTTGCGTCCGCAAGGTCCAAACGATGGTTATGATATCACCCTAAACGGAAATACAACAGTTGCAAACAGACCGAATCTAAGAATTACTTACACAGTGCCGGATACAACTCCGACCCCGGCTCCAACAGATACACCTATACCTACAGCTACACCGATACCAACTGATACCCCAACACCTACCCCGACACTTGAACCAACACCGACACCTATCGATACCCCAACACCTACACCAACAATTGAACCAACTTCGACACCTATACCTACACCAACACCTTCAGGTGAACCAACACCATCACCGACACAGAAACCTGTTTCAACCATGACCTTGATGTACACGTCGAACGGCTATAAAAACAGCCCGGTTGGCGGAAGTTATTTGGTTTCATTGTATGAGACAACTTCATCGGCCGGAATTTATAACGGATACACAGGTGAAAAAGCTGAAACCAGCATGTTAATTGGAGGACCAAACGGGTATAATTCAGGGACAATGCCACCTTTCAGAAAAAGCGCACTGATTTATTTTGATTTAAGCCCATTGCCTGCAGGAGCAGAGGTTATTTCAGCAAAAATGAATTTGTTCTTCACACTTATGGGAACAACTAAAAAGGGTAACATCAATGTAAGTCGTGTTACCGATCCTGACAATCTGGGATTTTGGTCAATGGAGGGGACCTCAAACAATATTGGATTCTTGGGACGAAAAGTTACAGTCCCGAATGTCACAATTCCTTGGACTAATCTATCCGGCAGTACAATACTAGATTCTTCGGTTGCAAAACCAAACGTATTAAGTACGACACAGGGTGCCGCAGCATATTTCGCATATGATGTTTCAGATGATGTGCAGGCTTGGGCAAGCAAAACTGCAGTGAATCAGGGCTGGTATCTGAGCCCTGCTAATGATGATGTCGGATACAAAATACAATCAAATACGGGGACAAACTTTCCGCAACTGATAATTTCCTATATAGCTCCTGACCCAACACCAACGCCGACAATTGATCCGAATGCTACACCAACCCCAACTCCAACCCCAACTCCGGTTAGGCCGACACGTGATCCGAATGAAACATTGCCGCCCGGCAAATTGATTTACGTTGACCCTAATGTCGGCAATGATTCAAACAATGGCTTGACCATAGACAAACCGCTCAAGACTCTCAATGCAACAAGAGCATTAGTTCAAGGTGGCGGCACGGTACTTATGCGTGCAGGAGTTTACGGGAATCCGGATACTGTTGTTGCGGATCCAAATGATCCGACCGGCTGCATTTATCTTGACAGTTATAGAGGCACAGCAGATATGCCGGTTGTATATCAGTCATATCCCGGCGAATATGCCGTCATCACAGGCAGAGGTATGCAGGGAATAGGCGGCGGAAGAATGTCCGGATGTGAATATGTAATTTTCAGAAACATATTCTTTGAAGGAATTACCAATCAAGGCGTAGGCATTTTGGATGGCAGCAAGAACTGCACGATTGAGGGATGTACATTTATTGGAAGAGACACAACGGATTCTGCACAACGTCCTGATAGTATGATTGTTTCTACAGCTTCAGATAACATTACGATAAAAAATTGTTATTTTTCTAAGAATGGCGGCGACATGCAAGAAGGTGGACAGGGTGCCGGTAATTCTATCTATGTTAATAACAATACATATGATTTGATAGAGGGTAACTATTTTGAGAAGTCAGGACATTCAACGATCACTGTTAAAGACAATAATACTTCAGATAATACAAACGGACCATTTTCCCACTTTAATATCATAAGAAGAAATGTTATCAATCAACAATGGGGCAGCGGAATTGCAATAGCAAGACGCTCATACTACAATCTTGTTGAGGAGAACAGTATTTACAATATTGGATGGAATACGGAAACTATGGGAAAGACAGGCTCACAGATTACCGGAAGAAGAAATATATTTAGAAGAAATGTTTATGCAAA
>JANYKE010000159.1 GCA_025361685.1 Eubacteriales bacterium
CACTGTAGCAAGGAACCGTCCCCTGCTACAAAGTCAAAATGCCAACAATTTTTGTGCAGTATAACAATAGTATTTTTTTTGTTATGTGATAAAATACAACAGTAAGAAATTATGAAATTTATTGGAGGTTTGGAAATGGCTAATATTAGGATTAAGAACATATTTAAAAGATACCCCGGCGGAGTACTTGCTGTTAATGACGTTTCGTTGGATATCGCTGACAAAGACTTTGTTGTTTTGGTTGGACCATCCGGCTGCGGTAAGACTACCACTCTTAGAATGCTTGCCGGCTTGGAAGAGATTACCGAAGGCGAAATTTACATTGACAATAAACTCGTTAATGAAGTTGCACCAAAAGATAGAGATATCGCGATGGTATTCCAGGATTATGCATTGTATCCGCACATGACGGTTTTTAATAATATGGCATTTGGACTAAAAGTTCGCAAGGTTCCAAGAAGAGAAATTACTGCTATGGTTAATGAAGCCGCACGAACACTTGGCATTGAGCACTTACTTGATAGAAAGCCAAAAGCTTTGTCCGGCGGACAAAGACAGCGTGTTGCACTTGGGCGCGCAATCGTTCGTAGTCCAAAAGTATTCCTAATGGATGAGCCGCTCTCTAATCTTGATGCTAAACTCAGAGGGTTAATGCGTGTTGAAATTCTTAAACTTCACCAAAAGCTGCAAACAACATTTGTTTATGTTACACATGATCAGGTTGAGGCTATGACGATGGGCAGCAAGATTGTTGTTATGAAGGATGGAATTATTCATCAGATTGATGCACCGC
This sequence comes from Eubacteriales bacterium, assembly GCA_025361685.1. Classification (GTDB taxonomy): domain Bacteria; phylum Bacillota; class Clostridia; order JANYKE01; family JANYKE01; genus JANYKE01. The sequence continues at coordinate 794 of JANYKE010000159.1, forward strand.
AGACACTTTACGAAAGACCAAACAATGTTTTTGTTGCTGAGTTCATCGGTAACCCTAAGATTAACATCATTGAAGTTATTCCCGAAAAAGTGGGTGATGATGTTTTCATTACTTTAGGAGAAAGCAAGATTAAGATTCCATCCGGCAAGGGTAAGAAGCTTGAAGACTCAGGCGACTACATTGGCAATACTCTATTATTCGGTGTCAGACCTGAAGATATTCATGATGAAGAGGACGATTGCGATTCTAAAGATTCTTCTATCAAGGTTTTGATTGACGTTGTTGAAAATCTTGGATCAGAGACTATTGTCCATTTTGATATAGATGGCGTGGACTTCACAGGTAAGCTTAATCCGACTACCAAAGTCAGACCCGGCGATAGCGTCATATTATATCTTGATACCAATAGAATTCATTTCTTTGATAAAGAGACCGAGAATGCAATTATGCATTAATGAGTTGATTCATTAATGCATTTATGAATTAATGAATGATTGAGAGGTTTACTATGGATGAAAAGCTGATTTACAAAAATGATTTTGAAAATGCAGATGGTTTGTCTTGTGATGGCAATGGCAAATGGTGGGTTTCGGACAGCAGACTTTATATTGATGACAGCGAGACGGACAAATCAGGAATGACGATTTGGATTCGCGAGGAAATGCCAAAAGATATTCGTATTGTTTTTAATGCGATGGTAGTGCCTCCGCGTATGGCCAATAATATTAATTTCTTTTTTGCTGCCAAGACTATTGACGGCGGGTACATTCCTGATGCCGGTTTTCGTGGCGGATATGGTCAGTACCATGAGGAAGCAGACCTCCACATTCTGACATGCACCGGTAATAATCCTGAAATGGGCGGGGGACCGGGCTGGTCAAGATTGCGCCGCGATCCGGGATTTATACTTTTGTCCGAGGATGCTGATTTTGAAACACTGATTGAGGTTCCTTACAAGATCGAGATAATAAAAAACGGTGATAAAATTACTGCTATGGCCAATGATAAAATTTTGCACGACATAGTTGTTGACGAACCTCTTGACGGCGGATGCATTGGTTTCCGAACATGGAAGACTAAGGTTTATTTCGAAGACATAAGTGTATACTCAATAGGCTAGATTTATTTATCTACATATATTTACGTGATGATAAAATATTCGCCAATGAAAGAAAGCGAGCAAAAAATGAGTACACTTATAAAAAATTCAAAGATAATATTTTCACACGAGATATTGGATAATGCATATTTGATATGTGAGAACGAGATGATAAAAGAATGGGGAGACATGTCTGCGAGCCCTCTTTCAGAAAAGGAATATGATGAGGCAATAGATGCAGAAGAAAAATATTTGTCTCCCGGATTTGTTGATATCCAAGTGCATGGCGGCGGCGGAGGAAGTACGCTTGACGGAACAGAAGAATCATTTATGAAAATGTTTCGTGCACATTTAAAAGGCGGCACAACGACGATATTGGCAACGATTTGCGGTGCAGATTCGGATATGATAATAGATAACATAAATATTTTCAATAAGATTAAAGAAGATGAAGAGAATCTGCTTAAAAATATGCACAGCAGGATTGAAGGCATTCCACACATACCCGGTTTGCACCTGGAAGGACCTTATTTTTCATATGAACAGCGTGGAGCATTTGATCCTTCGACACTTCGCGTCGGACCCTGAAGAATATGAGGAGATACTAAGTCTGACTCCATACATTTTAAGGTGGTCTATTGCTTGCAAACTGTCGGGTCGCGAAGTGTCGAAGGATCAAATGCTCCACGCTGTTCATATGAAAAATAAGGTCCTTCCAGGTG
>JANYKE010000167.1 GCA_025361685.1 Eubacteriales bacterium
AGTCGCAGTATTCAGAATATTCTCTTCCGAATCCGTATGTTCCTGATGCTGCTATTACAGGATTTTTTAATTTTAGCAATCCGATTGTTACACCGGTATCTATTTTAGTCAAAGAATAAATCCTCCTTCCAAAATATTGGACCATCTTTGCATGCATGAGAATATTTGAATCCTTCTGCATCATCACTGTCTTTCAACTTGCATACGCATACAAGACAAGCTCCGATTCCGCATGCCATCCGTCGTTCAATTGATAACTGCCCGGTTATTCCAATTTCATCTGATATATGAACTAAACGTTTCATCATCATTTCAGGACCGCAGGTAAAAAATGCTGTTCCGTCTTTCTCCGATTCAGGTACTGCTAATTCTCCAAATGGTGCAAAGGCAGTAGTAACTAATCCTTTTTCTCCGTATGAGCCATCGTCAGTATAGATTATCAGATTGTCTGCCACACTACAAAACTCGTTTTCAAGAACAACTGCGTCCTTATTTCTAAACCCCAGTAAAATAGTTTTCTTTTTAGTCTTTAGTTCCTTCGCAAGATACAATAGTGGAAATACTCCAATTCCTCCGCCAACAATAATTGCATGTTCCGGTGCTGCTTGTGTGTCAAATGAGTTTCCCAACGGTCCCATAAAATTTATTGTCTCCTCTGATTTGCGCTCAGAAAGTACTTTTGTTCCTCTTCCTCTAACCTGATATATAATGTCCATAGTTCCTGATTTCTTGTCAATATCTGCAATACTTATCGGTCTGCGAAGATAGGGGTCTACGCCATTTTCATCAAGACTGCATTTGATATTTATAAATTGACCGGGCTGCGAAGCTTTCACAGTTTCAGGTTCATACAGCTTAAGACAGAAAATATCTTTTGCCATTTGATTGTTGCTGATAATTGATGCATGCAAAGTACTTTTCATTTTATTCTCCATTTTCAATTAAATCTATTCCGGTCAATTTGAGTCTTGGAATAATATATTCGCTATTTTTCTTATCGAGCATAATAATTGCTTTATCTGCTTTTTCAAATTCAAAAATATTTTTTATATTTTCAAAAATCATTTGTTCAAAATATATTTTGTAATCGAGTTTGTTTTCATCGTCGGTCAGTATCTCGTTTTTATTAATTGTGACATTGCTTACAAAAACAAAACTGTATTTTGCGGAAATTGATTTCAAAAAATCTTTGTCGATTTTTTTCGAATCATCACATAAGACAAGAACTTTTGGAGGTCCTGATCTGCTATCGCTCTTCAATAAAACAACTCCACTTTTGACAGCAGATTTTCCGGAAACTAAATCCGACTCAATTATGTCTGCCATATCTTTTGCATCAACAATATCAGAGACATTGTCAACATCGATAATATCAGAGACATCCACAAATTGTTTTTTATCAACATACATTGAAAAATAATATTCTTCATTATATGGCAGTCCAATACTTGAACAGTTAAATTTACTGAATTTTGGGAAAATACTATTTGATCTGATTTTATGCGCTACTTCATGTTCTGTGCAATTTAACAAGTAGGCTATTCCTTCGTCAGTGAGTCCATAACTTTTGGCCTGCAAAAGCAATTGTGTCGGGACTTGTTCGATATTGTATGTTTCGAGGTATTCTTCAAGGACGACAATATCCCGGAGTCCCTCAACAAATAACTTGTCAGTGTTGGCAACCTCAAGAATTGTTTCAATGTCAATCCCTTTTCGAATTGCGCCGGTTAAAATGTATATTTTTTCATATGAAAAAAGTCTGAGAATCCTTTTAATAATTTCTGCTTGACTTTTTCCAAAAAAATATTCTGCTTCAGCTCGGATAAATTCAGGTGTTGCAATATTAAAACCTTTTGTAATTACTGTCTCAACATTTTCGCCAACGCTGACCAACAGCCCAGATTTCTTCAATGCAACGTAGTCATCAAATTCAACGAATTCAACATCTGTGGTTTCATCAAACTCTTCTTTATGCCCAAACAAGGCTTCAAATTCTTCATCAATTAAAAGTGCTATTTCATCTTTTTCAATTTTATCAGAACCTTTTATGTTCTTCATGTTTGCATCAGCCACTTTTTTCTCCAAAATTTATTCCGTAAATTATTACTATTGCCTTTTTGAAATAGCACTGTTAAGTTCATCTTTCATGCGCATTGCTTCTGCACGCGCTGCCTTGCCAAATTCTTCCGGTCTAAATTTATCTTTCCATTTGCTGTCTTTGTATGCACACATTATGCTTCGTGAAGCATTTACAATTGCGCCCAATCCATCCTTGTTAAATGACTTTGCCGCACCATCTGCCGTGCCGCCTTGTGCTCCATATCCGGGTACAAGAATATATGATTTGCTTATTATATTTCTTACTTGCTCAGCCTGCTCGGGAAAGGTAGCCCCGACAACTGCGCCAATATTTGTATATCCATATTCGCCAATATTATCACCGCCCCACTCGTTAACAAGATTCGCCATTATTTCGTAGACTGTCTCACCATTTTCCATACATAAATCTTGCAACTGACCTGATGAAGGATTTGATGTTTTTACAAGAACAAAAATTCCTTTTTCCTTTTCACCTTGATTACAATGTTTTAAGAAGGGTTCAATTCCGTCGATGCCAATATATCCATTTACAGTTAATGCATCTGCCAAAAATGCCCTTTGCGAAATCGAATCCCGAATAAATGTTTCTCCTAAATATGCCGTTGCATAAGCGTCTGCGGTGGATCCGATATCATTTCTCTTGCCGTCGAGAATAATCATCATCCCGCGGCTTTTTGCATACTCAATTGTATTTGCCAATACCTCAACACCATCATGCCCGTACATTTCATAATATGCAGACTGTGGTTTTATGCAAGGTACCATATCAAATGTTTCATCAATAATTCCAATGTTGAATTTTAGAATTGCCTGTGCGGCACCAGACATGGTCGGACCATATTCACTAAACATTTTTTCGAGAAGAAATTTCGGAATATATTCAAGTTTTGGATCAAGGCCTATTACAGTCGGGTTGTCTTTCTTAATAATGTCGTTAATCAACTTGTCAATAAACATAAATCTTGCCTCCCAGAATTGTGTATGAAACTAAGCCTTTAAGTTCAAAACCATCATAAGGTGAATTCTTTGACTTAGAAATAAATTTTTTAACATTTACCACAACAAACTTATTGCTGTCTATTATTGTAATGTCAGCATCTGCACCCACCGAAAGTGTCCCCTTATTTATTCCAAGCATTTTTGCAGGAGCCTCACTCATTAACCTTGCCAAATCGCTCATATTAATATGCCCGGGTTCAACAAGATATTTTATGGCAACCGAAAGCGCTGTTTCAAAACCAACAATACCGTTTGCCGCATAACCAAACTCGACGTTTTTTTCATCTTTATGCTGAGGCGCATGGTCAGTTGCAATCATATCAATTGTGCCATCTTTGATTCCGGCAATAATAGCCTCGACATCTTTTTGGGTTCTGAGCGGCGGATTCATTTTTGCATTTGTGTTGTATTCGCCAACATCCTCTTCAGTTAGAGAAAAATAATGTGGGCAGGTTTCGCATGTCACTTTAACGCCTCTTCTTTTTGCATTGCGAATCAGATCAACCGAAAGTTCAGTACTAATGTGCGCAATATGAATCGGGACGCCGGTATATTCTGAAAGAATCAGTTCGCGGCTAACCATTATTTCTTCAGCCGGAGCAGGAATTCCAATCAGCCCCATGCGTGTGGAAAACTCGCCTTCGTTAACATCTCCGTCCTCAGCAATGTCGAGGTCCTCACAATGAGAAATTACTCTTATATTAAACATGCCGGAGTAGAGAATCGCTTTTTTCATAAGACTTGAACTTACTACTGGCCTGCCATCATCAGATATTGCAACAACGCCTGCTTCTTTAAGCTCTCCGATATTAGATAATTCTTTTCCCTCCATACCCTTTGAAATTGCTCCTATCGGAAAAACATTTGCATGTCCTTTTTTCTTGGCCTTGTTAATTATATATTTCACTATTGCTTCATTGTCAATAACCGGATTGGTATTCGGCATACATGCCACGGAGGTAAATCCTCCGGCTGCAGCGCTCTTTGTTCCGCTGACTATATCTTCCTTATATTCAAATCCGGGTTCCCTTAGATGGCAATGTGCATCTACCAGACCCGGAAATACGTGAAGACCTTTCGCATTTATTTCCTGTGCATTTGTTGTATCAGCTTTGATTTTACCGGGTTTTGCAACCTCTTCAATAATTCCGTCTTTAACAAGAATATCATAATCACCATTTATATTGTTGGCCGGATCCACAACCTTCCCGCCTTTAATAATTATCTTCATTCATTTTCCCTCCTTGTAAGCAAATAGAGTATTGCCATTCTTATTGCTACGCCATTGGTTACCTGCTCATCTATAAAGGAATTGTCTGCGTCAATAAGCGCTGAAGTGAGTTCAAGTCCTCTGTTAACAGGACCGGGGTGAAGAATAATTACATCACTTTTTGACAATTTCAGTTTCTTTTCATCTATACCAAAAAACTTTGAATACTCACGCGCCGAAGGAAACAGACTCTTTTTTTGTCTCTCAAGCTGCACGCGTAGTCCCATGACAACATCAGCATCGGTAATTGCATCTTCTACAGTATCGCATACTTTTATTCCCATCTTGTCCAAATCTTTTGGAATCATTGTTGCCGGTCCTGCAACGCTGACCTGTGCGCCCATCTTTGTCAGCCCCCATATGTTGCTTCGCGCAACTCTGCTATGTAGAATATCGCCTACAATCGCAACCTTTTGGCCTTCAACTGTTCCTCTTTTTTCAAGAATAGTATACATATCAAGTAATGCCTGTGTCGGATGCTCATTAATTCCATCGCCTGCATTTACAACTGATGCTTTAATATTTTTGGCAAGCAAATGGGGAGCCCCGGAAATGTTGTGTCTCATTACGAGTATATCCGTGCCCATCGAATCTATGGTCCTGCCTGTATCTATAAGTGTTTCACCCTTAGCGACGCTACTTGATGACGATGAAATATTTGCTGCATTTGCAGATAAATATTTTGCCGCCAATTCAAATGAAAGTCTTGTTCGTGTACTATTTTCGTAGAATAATGTAACTATTGATTTGCCAAGAAGATGAGGAGCTTTCTTGCTTTTACCGAGTATAATTTTTTTCATTGTAACAGCATTATCAAGAATTAGCTGTATTTCTTCTTTGGATAGATATTTTAGACCTAAGAGATCTTTTGATGATAATTGCATGCTTGGCCTCCTTAAGATATTTTATGGAGAACGACCTCGTCTACACCGTCAATTTCTGTTAAGCAAACATCAATCTGAGTTTCTTTCGGGCTGGAAATATTTATTCCGACATAATCCGCCCTTATCGGCAATTCTCTATGTCCCCTATCCACAAGTGCAACAAGCTGTACGGATGATGCTCTGCCCAAATCAAAAAGGCCGTCAATTCCGGCTCTTGCAGTTCTGCCTGAAAAAAGTACATCGTCAATGAGTATTATATTCTTGCCATCAATTGTAAAATCAATATCTGTTCCGTTGATTACCGGGTGTTCTGACAAGAGGCTCAAATCATCCCTATAAAATGTTATGTCAAGAATTCCAACCGGGACAAGAATGCCGGTGCTGTCATAAATGATATCAGCTAACCGCTTAGCCATTGGAACTCCGCGCCGTTGGATACCTACAAGCGCTACGTCACACAAGAATTCGTTGCGCTCAATGATTTCATGCGATATACGAGTCAGCGCTTTTGCGATGCCCTCGTTATTGATAATTATTTCTTTGCTTGACATTTTCTCCCTCCAATCAGTATTTATTTGTTGGAGCGATTATAACATATTTTTTTTTATTAAGCAACATATTCAAGAGACATCTGCATAATCTTGCTGATTTGGTTAATTGACAAAGTAAACTTCAGTTTGCTTTTAAATCTGTTGTTTAGTCTGTCAGATAAATTACAGTCAACTTTTGTTTGTCATTCTTGCTTTAGTTTGTCAAAGGCTGATTTTATAATTGTTTGTTTTTTAGTATAATGCTTTTGGTTGTCTGTCAGAGTTTGAAAGGATCATACTACTATGAAAAATTTATCTAATTCAAACACTACCAAGCATTTATCTCTCTCAAACAGAATTACCATTGAACAGCTTTTGAACGAGGGGAAAACTTTTACGGAAATTGCAGCAGCTGTAAATAAGTCGTCTACAGCAATTTCTAAGGAAGTAAGAAGACAAAAAGTTGAGAGTTTTAGGAGGAATGGCTATAGGATAAATAATTGTATAAATAAAAAAGACTGCTTAATTAGAAATTCCTGCAAGGGAAAAGTTTGTGAGCATTACAAGGTAATAGAATGTAATAAGCTTCAGAGACCTCCTTATGTATGCAACGGTTGCACTGAAAAGAAGTATTGCCATAAGCCCAGGCAGCTATACTCCGCTGCAACAGCAGATGATAACTACAGAAGTGTCTTGAAATCATCTCGAGAGGGAATAAATCTTTCCGAAGATAACCTAAAACAATTGGACATGTTAGTATCTCCGCTAATAAGAAAAGGACAATCTCCTTCTCACATATTTTCAAGTCATCGAGATGAGATACCCTGTTCTGAAAGA
>JANYKE010000005.1 GCA_025361685.1 Eubacteriales bacterium
AAAGCAGATGCTGAAATTATTCTCATTGATAACAGTTTGGGAGTTAATATTATGAAAAAAGCACTAAGCGTCTTACTGGTATTTGTAATTATCTTATCATTAAGCACGATTGCAAAAACACCTGTGTTTGCAAATCAAAGCGGAGACTTTGCATATTCGGTTTCCGGTGCTACCGCAACAATTACAGATTATACCGGTATCGGAGGAGATGTAACCATTCCTGATTCTTTGGGAGGATGTACTACAACGAGCATCGGCGATGGAGCATTTGCAGGTTGCACCGGATTGACGAGTGTGACGATACCAAACAGTGTAACAAGTATCGGCATTTTGGCATTTGCCGATTGCTCAGGATTGACGAGTGTGACAATATCAAACAGTGTAACATTCATCGATAGTTCGGCATTTGAACGTTGCAGTAAGTTATTGAATATTAATGTTGATAGTAACAATTTAAATTTTACCAGCCAAAACGGTGTGTTATTTAATAAATCTATGACATTACTTTTGCAATATCCTGCAGGAAAGTCTGGCAATTACTCTATACCCAACAGTGTACCGAGCATCGGCGATTATGCATTTTATGGTTGCTCAGGATTGACTAGTGTGACAATACCAAACAGTGTAACAAGTATCGGCATTTCGGCATTTGAAGGTTGCACAGGATTGACTAGTGTGACAATACCAAACAGTGTAACGAGCATCAACGATGGAGCATTTTATGGTTGCCCGAAACTAAGCGCATCACACTTTTTAGGCAATGCACCCACGGTGGGCTTATATGTTTTTGACGGATGTGCTTCTGATTTTAAAGTATATTATATTAGCGGAAGTACAGGGTTTACAAATCCTTGGAAAGGATACACAACCGAACTTTATATTCCACCTACACCGACTCCTACACCGACTCCAATTCCAACACCAACACCGACCCCGACACCGACACCAACACCGACACCAACACCAACACCGACACCAACACCGACCCCGACACCGACACCACCACCGGTAACTTCATTCATAGATATTGGCGGACATTGGGGAGCACAATACATCAATGCTCTTGCAGCTATGGGCATAATGAGCGGTTATCAAATATCACCGGGAGTATTCGAATTCAGACCTGATAACCCTATGCTGCGTCAGGAATTTGCAAAGATTATTACAGTTTCATACGATGTATACAATCCTTTGGCAGCATCATCATTCACTGATTGCCCTGTGGGTGCATGGTTCACACCTTATGTCGGTTCGCTTCAAGCAGAAGGTTTAACTAGCGGCAAGGGTGATGGAACATACGGTGTTGGCGAGAATATGGCAAGACAGGATACGGCAACAATGCTTTCACGAGCAATGGTTAAGTATCAGGCAATAACATTACCGGATGCAGCAGCTGCAGACATGGTTGTTGCAGGCTTTGCAGATGTAGCAGACATGGCAGGATATGCAAAACAACCTGTTGCATTCTTTGTAAATGCAGGAATTATTAAAGGATATGAAACACCGGTAGGAAGCGGAACATTTAACTTTAGACCAAGAGCAAATATTACAAGAGCAGAAATAAGCAAAATTATGCAGATGTCACTTAAATATGCTGCCCCAACCCCAACTCCGACGCCAACACCTGTTGCAACCCCGACACCTGTTCCAACAGATACACCAACTCCAACCCCAACAGAAACTCCAACACCAACTCCTACTCCGACACCGACACCTACACCGACACCGACCTCGACCCCAACCCCAACCCCAACCCCAACCCCAACCCCAACACCATTCCCGATACCTTCACCGATGGTTGTTAACATTGGAGCAAAATTGACTGTCGATTTGTCAATGGTTTCGGCTAACGACTATGGTTCACCACCGGATGCATCAGGGAATACGATTAGAGACTATACACTAGATCGTACAAGCCAGAATGGAAAGAATAAACTTCTTGACAATAGCTGGTCATCTATATTCGTAATAAATGGACTCAGTGACCTTAGAATTGATCTCGGCGTGGCAACTAACTTAGGCGCAGTCGGAATCGGCGGAGGCAATCCGACATCACAATCACTTTTGTTTAACGTGTTTATTTCACAGGATGGAATAACTTGGTATAAGGCAGCTCAGAATTTTGCGGCAGCATATACCGAATTGACAACTAATGCAACTCTTAATTTTGCAAGCAGCGGATATGTTCAACGAGTACAAAACAATCTTGGATATGATACCGAAGTGAGCAATAAACAGTCAGCAATTGCAGGTACCCCGGGATCATTTTCACTCAAATCTTTCTTGACCGGCAAATATGCAGCAGTCGCTGATGCAAAGCTTGGAATTGTAGCATTTGCCTCGACACAGAATGCACGTTACATCAAATTCACAATGTATGGCAATGATTCAGGGGGAACATCATCATTTTCAAATGCAACCGAAATTGCAGCATTTGGTCCAAACACAGTATTATAGTTTTGGATTAAATACACTGAATAATATTTTTAGACGAGGATGAGAAATCATCCTCGTTTTATTTCCAGTGTGTCAAGGAACCGTCCCCTGACACACTTTGCCATAGCGAACGAAAAGTGGTAAAATAATTTTCAAGACATGTTATTTTTTTGGAGGATTGTGATGAGGAAAAACATATTGTGGATTTGCGCGGATCAATTAAGGTTTGATTACCTTGGATGCTATGGTGATAAAATAGTTAGGACGCCGAATATTGATCGATTGTCAGATATTGGAATGATTTTCAAAAGGGCATATGTGCAGAGTCCTGTGTGTGCGCCGAGCAGAGCATCATTTTTAACAGGTCGCTACCCAAGGACATGCCGCGTTCGTCAAAACGGACAAAATATTCCGAAAGAAGAAATACTTGTTACAAAGGTGCTTGCCGACAACGGCTATGTGTGCGGTCTTTCAGGCAAACTGCATATTTCAGCATGCTATCCGCATCTTGATATTTTGTCGGAGCCAAGAATTGATGATGGATATTCAGAGTTCAGCTGGTCGCATGGTCCGGCCGGCTTGGCAAAAAAGCGCGGCTGGTTCGGCAACGATTATGGCAAATGGCTTTTCGAAAATGGGGTCGAATATAAAACGACAACTCATCCGGAATCTTCTTTTGTTGAAACCGGAATGCCTGAAGAATATCATCAAACAAAATGGTGTACAGACAAGGCGATTAGTTTTATAGAGCGAGCAAAAATGTACGAAAAGAATTGGCTGTTTTCGGTCAATTATTTTGATCCGCATAACGATTACGATCCGCCAAAGGAATATATAGATTACTACATGACTAAGCTGGATGAGATTCTTCTTCCGGATTTTATCGAATCGGAACTTAAGAAAAAACCATACTGGCAGCAGAAAGATCATTTGGGCGCATACGATTCTGATGGCGAGCTTGCATACGACAGTATGACAGATAAAGATCACAAATTAATTCGTGCCGCATATTACGGTATGGTTGAACTCATTGATAAGCAAGTCGGAAGACTTATGGATGAATTGGAATCTATAGGTGAGCTTGAAAACACGATGGTTATTTTTACATCTGATCATGGTGAGATGCTTGGAGACAATGGCATATATTTGAAGGGGCCATATTTTTATGAGCAATGTATTCATGTTCCGTTGATTATTTATAATGGCGAATCAGCAAACCACAGTTATGACGGGTTGATCGAACTTGTTGACATTGCGCCTACAATCATTGAGGCAGCCGGCTTGCCTGGTGAACCCGGCATGCAAGGGGAATCATTTTTAAGTGTATTTTCCGTTGACAATTCAACATATCATCGTGATGATGTGTATTGCGAAGCATACAATTCCAACAAAGGGCATAGAGATCCTCTTGCGTATACAACAATGGTATTTGATGGAAGATATAAACTTGCGAGGGCACATGGTGATGAGAGTAAAACGCTTGTGGGCGGCGAGTTATATGACCTAGAAAAAGACCCTGCCGAACACAATAATTTGTGGGACGACAAGGACTATATCGAAATTAAATGTAAGATGCTTGAAAAGCTATGTGACCGTATGGCCTGGACTGCTGATCCTCTGCCGGTTAGAAGCGCAGTATTTTAAAAATAATTTATATGCTAAATATATTAAGTATATTAAGATATTAAATATATCGTGAATCAATGAACAACTGATCTTTAATACGCTTTAATCCATCGTAAATCGAATCGGCTTTTGTTTCTGCGATACCATCGATTGTCATAAAATCTTTTGGCTTCGCGCTCATTGCAAATGAAAGCGAACCAAACTTTTCAACGATCTTATTAACGAGAGACAAATGAAGCTTAGGAATTTTGCTAAGCATTCTGTATCCCCGTGGAGTAATGCTTATTTCATTAGGCGGAATATGATCGATGAATCCAAGGAAATGTGCAATCTTGTATTGGTCACTTAAATCAAAATATGAGAGCTCTCTTATTGAATTGAGAATTGATTCAACTGATATGCGTCTATTCTTAGTCTGCATGTAGTCTCTGAAAATCATAATCTCGGCATTCTCGCTACCGCGCAAAATTTCTTCAACCTGCATACCGATGAGCCTGCCTTCATAGCCGAGCTCTGCCAAATAGCGATTGAGCTCGTCAACAATTCGCATAACCATTTCCACGCGGCGAATTGCCGTAACAACTGCGTCAAGAGTTACAAGGTCGTCAATCTCAAGCAGATTTAGATTGTTAATAGTTGCATTCATAACAACATTATATTTTTCAAGAGTCTGCAAAGCCTGATTGGCACGGCTAACGATAGACTGCGTGTCGCGAAGAACATATTTTTCATTGCCCTTATAAAGAGTAATAAAATTTCTTCTTTGGGAAATGCAAATGACAAGAGCACCGGTCTGCTTAGCAGTCCTCTGTGCACTTTTATGACGCGTGCCTGTCTCGGATGTCTCAATTGAAGGATCCGGAATTAAAAGTGAATTGGCGTAAAGAATGCGCGTTAGGTTCTTGCTCACAATAATGGCGCTATCCATTTTGGCTAATTCGTATAAAATCGCCGGATTGAATTCTTTATCAATATGAAATCCGCCATCAATTAAATTAATTATATCTGCTTCGTCACTAATGACTATAGTAGCGCCGATTCGTGCGGTTCGAATGTTCTCAAGACCCTCGCGAAATAATGTTCCGGGAGCAAGCAATGAGAGACAATCGAAAATGGAAACAGTCTTAACAGGCTTATTTACTGCCTTCGCTGTTGAAGTTGATTTTTTTTGATTAGCTTTTGGGGGAGTATTATTTGCCATGATTCACAGTTCCTTCCTAGTTGCAAATTGAACCGTACACTGTCAAGTAAATTGTTATTTCATTATAGCAAAGTTTCAATGGTACTTGCAAGATTTTTTGCAGAAATAATTTTAACATCACTTTTGATTCCGTCTTTATTCCCTTCCGGGATTACACAAGTTTTGAATCCCATTTGCGAAATCTCGCGAAGTCTTTTTTCAATCGCATTGATCGAACGAATTTCACCGGTGAGACCAATCTCGCCAAGCACAACTGTATGAGCGTCAATAGGTGTGTTGCTGTAGCTTGATGCGATAGCAATTGCAATCCCCAAATCTGCTGCCGGTTCGTCAACCTTGATACCGCCTATTACATTGACATAAATATCATGCTTGCCTAAAAAATATCCTAACTTTCTCTCAAGAACAGCTGTTATAAGAATAACACGATTATAATCTATACCTGTTGCCATACGGCGAGGAATTTCGTAAACAGATGGAGTAACCAGAGCTTGTATCTCGATAAGCATTGGCATTGAACCTTCCACACCGCATATTACAACTGAACCCGGCTCGTGTTCGGGGCGCCCGTTTAGCATATATGCAGATGGATTGTTGACAGGAACAAGCCCTGCCTCACGCATTTCAAAAATGCCTAATTCATTAGTAGAACCAAAACGATTTTTGGCCGCGCGCAGAATTCTGTAATTCTGATTCTTGTCACCTTCAAAATACAGCACCGTATCAACCATATGCTCAAGCACCCTTGGACCTGCTATCGCACCGTCCTTTGTCAGATGACCAACAATAAAAATTGTAATATTGGCTGTCTTAGCAATATTCATTAGCCCAAGTGTAATCTCCTTAACCTGACCTACACTGCCGGGCGCCCCGTTAAACTCGGGCTCGTACATAGTCTGAATCGAATCAATAATAACGTAATCCGGGCGCACATTTTCTATCATTGCCCGAACAGAAGGAAAGTCGGTCGTCGATGCAATCTGCAGCAACACATTCTTAACGTTGAGACGGTCGGCGCGCATCTTAATCTGAGGAAGAGATTCCTCGCCGGATATATAAAGCACATTACCCTGAAATGAATTGCTAATCTGTAACAGCAAAGTTGATTTGCCGGAGCCGGGTGCGCCACCTATCAAAACAAGTGAGCCTCGCACAATTCCACCGCCAAGAACGCGATCGAATTCGGGGATGCCCGAAGACACCCTGTTTTCAGCCATCATTTCAACTTCACTCAACAATTGAGGTGTCAGCGAACCCGCAACAAAACCAACAGCTTTAGCGCGCGCAGACTGAACAACAGGAGCTATTATGCGCTCCTCAACAATACTGCTCCATGCCCCGCAGTCCGGGCATTTGCCCATCCATCCCATACTCTCATAACCGCACTCTTGACACACAAAGCGGCTCTTCGATTTTGCCATTAGTCATTCTCCTTACCGGAACCATTATCGGAACCATCACCAAACTCATACTTTAACACCGGACTCCTCGCCGCGGTAACCTCGTCAAGCCGGCGCACATAAGTCGAAACCGGAGCATTATGCATGCTCTCCGGATTCGCAATCGCGTTATCATAAATCTCGAACATTATCTCAACAACCTCATCAAGCGTTTCCTTGCTCTCGGTCTCTGTAGGCTCAAACATTAGAGCCTCAGGCACGATCAGCGGAAAATACATCGTAGGCGGATGAATGCCGTAATCAATCATTGTTTTGGCAATATCCATCGCCGAAACACCGTAATCTTTTTTCATATTCTCCATAGAAATAATAAACTCGTGCATGCAGCCGTCCGGCTGAAACACATCGTATTTTTCACCAAGGCGCCTCATGAGATAATTAGCATTTAAAACCGCAGTTTCCGAAACCTCTTTTATTCCGTCAGAACCAAGCGTAATCATGTAGGTCAGCGCTCGCACACAGACCATAAAATTGCCGTAGAATGATTTGACCTTGCCGATTGATTGCGGGAAATCATAGCTAAACGAAAATGGAGAATCATCTGTTGCATCGACAACATGAGGAATAGGCAAAAATGGTGTTAGGTGTTTTTTGCATCCGACAGGTCCGCTTCCGGGACCGCCGCCTCCATGCGGAGTCGAAAATGTTTTGTGTAGGTTTAGATGAATCACATCAAAGCCCATATCGCCCGGACGGGTTATTCCCATAATCGCGTTCAGGTTTGCACCATCATAATACACAAGGCCGCCGGCTTCATGCACGATCTGAGTTATGTGAAGTATGTCCGGATTAAAACGTCCAAGCGTGTCCGGATTGGTCAGCATGAATGCTGCCGTGTCATCGCCGACCGCATTTCGAAGAGTATCCAAATCAAGTCGGCCATTTTCATCTGAAGGAATGCTAATCAGATCATATCCGGCCATCGATGCACTTGCCGGATTCGTGCCATGAGCCGAATCAGGAACAATAACCTTTGTCCGTTGCTGGTCGCCGCGCGATTCGTGATACGCCTTTATAATCAGCAGTCCGGTTAACTCACCGTGCGCGCCGGCCGCCGGCTGAAGACACATGTCATCCATTCCGGTAATTGCGCAAAGATATTTTGAGCACAGACTCAGCGCCTCGAGACAGCCCTGAACTGTATAGGCCGGCTGAAGTGGATGAACATTTTTGAATCCCCAAAGCGAGGCGATTTTTTCATTGATGGCCGGATTATATTTCATGGTACATGAGCCAAGCGGATAGAAACCTGAATTGACACCGTAAACCTGTTTTGCCAGGCTATTGTAATGGCGGCTAAGTTCAGTCTCGGAAAGCTCGGGAAAATTTAACTTAGTTTTTCGCTTCATGTTATCAGGCAGTGAATCATCCGGAGTAACATCACAATCCGGCAGCACAAACAGATGCCTGCCGGGGCTGCTTTTTTCAAATACCAGACTGATTGGTTTATTGGTTCTGTAATTGCTTGCGTTTCTTCCGTTTTGTCCGCGCATTCCACCTGAATTGATCATGTTGCTCATTATGCGTATACCTCCATGCTGCCATTGAAAACCAAACCGCGCAAAATTTCTGCCAATTGATCTATCTCATCCTTAATAATTCTTTCCGTCACACACCAAAGAATACAGTCTTCCAACTCTCCCTCAAGAGGCTGGCCGCCAAGAATATCCTTGGCTTCAAGTGCGGCCATCACCTGTTCAACCGGAATCGGACAGCGCGTTACAAATTCATGGAAAAA
>JANYKE010000085.1 GCA_025361685.1 Eubacteriales bacterium
TTGACTCCATGTATATTTGTCATGAGAAATAAGCTTGTCTCCAACATTTTCAAAGCAATTAAAAAATCCTCCATTCCTATCGTCGATACTCTTATCAAGCCAGAATGGCAAAATATTATCCTTTAACTCATTAATGTAGAAATCCAATGTCTTCTTAATATTAAAATCGGTATACCTCATTAAATTATTCCTCCAATATTGTTTAACAATTGAATTCTACTACTGATACGTCGCATTTTCAATATATTATTCTATTTGTTTGAATTATAATGATATTTGCTTGAATTATTTGTATATTGTCTATATAATTAAAATAGAAGCATACACGATATGTTTCTTATATTTTGACAGTGAGGAGTGATTTTATATGGCAGTAATTACAGTAACCGTCGCTAATTTTGAAGAAGAGGTTTTAAAATCAACTGTACCCGTCCTTATTGATTTCTGGGCTTCATGGTGCGGCCCGTGCCGTATGGTTTCTCCCGTTGTTGATGAGATTGCAAAAGAGATAACTAATGCCAAAGTCTGCAAGGTTAATGTTGACGAAGAGGGCGAGCTATCTATTAAATATGGAATAATGAGCATTCCTACGCTAATGGTTTTCAAGAATGGTGAAGTATCTTCTAAACAAGTTGGCGTCAAATCCAAATCCCAAATCCTCGCAATGCTCGAAGAATAATTTTATGAATAATAGGCAAAGACAAAATGCAGTGCTAAATTATGAGGCATATGATCATCTTCCGGTTATTTCCTTTGGATACTGGGATGAGACTTTGTCGTTATGGCAAAAACAAGGCCATGTGACTGCTGATGAGATTGAGGATTTTGAAGAGAGCGAAAAACATAAGGCGATAATTGCAAAACGTTTAGGCTTTGATTATGATTGGGGCGGTCATGTTTCCGCACACACAGAAATCTTTCCTTATTTTCCTGAGACTGTTCTCGAAGTATATCCTGACGGAAAGAAAAAAGTCAGTGATATTTATGGTGTAATTGTTTTAAAGTCAGATGATATTACTTGCATCCCTTCAGAGATTAATCACACATTGAAGGATCGGCAAACCTGGGAGGAACTTTATCTGCCGAGATTGCAATATACAACTGATAGAATTAACTACGAACGCATTGAGTTTGAAAAGGTTGCTGATGCTGCACGTGAGCAGCCTCTCGGAATACATTGTGGCAGCATGTTTGGCGAGATGCGAAATTGGATGGGTGTTGAAGGAGTGAGTTACCTTTATGCTGATGATGAGGAATTATACACTGAGATGATTGATACAGTTGGGAACTTATCGTACCGTTTGATTGAAGAAGTTTTGAAGAGCGGGATTCATTTTGATTACGCGCATTTTTGGGAAGACATCTGTTTTAAAAATGGTCCTCTTGTAATTCCTAATGTTTTTCGGGAAAAGGTTGGCCCCCACTACAAAAGAATTGCCGATCTCTTGAATGAGCACGGAGTTAATATTGTGAGCTTGGACTGCGACGGACTCATTGATAGTCTTCTTCCTATTTGGCTCGAGAATGGCGTTAACACTATGTTTCCGATTGAGGTAGGCATGGGGCGCTTCCATAAAACCATGGCGCGAGAAGTACGGCAGAGAGCTTCGAGGTATTGGTGGAATGGATAAGCGTGTTTTCAGCAAAGACTATGTTGCAATCGATGCGGAAATTGAAAGGTTAAAACCTTTAGTTGATTTGGGGGGCTACCTGCCCTGCCCCGATCATCGAATTGCTCCCGATGCAAAGTGGGAAAATGTTCAATACTACTGCGAGCAAATGCATAAAACTTTTTGAATAAATCACAATCCAACAACATGTTGTTGGATGCAAAATTTGCGAAAAAGTTTATATTGCAAACGTATGAAAATAATTATTTTTGGGGGTATATAAATGGAATATAATTCAGAGAGTGAAAAAATGTTTAGAAATTTAGTTGAGACTCGCGAAAGCTGCAGAGACTATTCTGACAAAGTTGTATCGCGTGAGGATCTTGTCGATATTGTTAACACCGGAAGGCTTGCTCCCTCAGCTTGTAACAGCCAGCCTTGGAAATTGATTATCGTTGATGGCGAGACTGCCAAACGGGTTCCCGAACATCTTCAATCTCCAGCGCGCCCAATAAATCATTTTTCAAATAATGTTTCATCGTTCATCGTTGTATGTGAGACAAGGGCAGTTCTTATGAAAGGTGCTACTTGCGACAGCCAGTATTATGCACAAATGGATATTGGAATAGTTGCCGCACACCTTGTACTTGTGGCTGCGTCGAAAGGTATTTCAACATGTATCATGGGCGCTATTCAGGAGACGGGAATCAAGCAGATTCTTAATGTTCCCGATGACGTGAAGGTCCGCCTTGTGCTCGCAGTCGGATATGCACGCACTGATGATTTGCACACAAAATCCAGAAAATGTTTTGAAGAAATCGTTGGAATAAATAAGTTTTGATTTAATATGTAAATAGACTTAGTCTTCTACTTTGTCTAGACGAGAACCTGTATCCAAATGTAAAATTTGTCCGGGGTAGCCGAGGTCTTCAACAGACTTTAGTATTCTGTCGGCGTCTTCGTTGCTCGCGTACACGAAGCAGCAGCCGCCTCCGCCTGAGCCGTTTATCTTGCCACCGTAAGCGCCGTTAACCATTGCGGTATCAAGAATACTGTCAATCGCATCCGTTGAAAGCTTAAGTCCGTCTCGAAGATTGCAGTGGTGCTCGAATATCAGAAGACCAAATCTTGCAGGATCAATAACTCCGGTAGCAAGCATCTTCTTAGCTTCCAGCAAAATCTTATAATTATTTATATTAGCATTGAGTGCCATCTTATGTTTATCGTCAAGTTTATCAAGCAATTCCATTTTGCTTTCATCCGCAACAAAATCCTTAACACTTACACCAAGCTGCTCCAGCGCTTCCATGGTTGGAACCTTTGCCGAAGCAAGCACCTGTGTCGTGTTCTTCTGCGCCTTGGAATCGAAAAGAATAAAGCAGCCTTCGAGCTCATTGCTGAGCTTATTAATAATTGTATTGCCCTCAGGGAAAGATAAATTCACAAAACCGCCGAGCGCTGATGTGTAATGATCCATCATTCCGCCAGGCTCGCCAAACTCAGCAACCTCTGCACGGAAACCAAGCAGCGCAATCTTTTCCGGATCATCTTTATCGGGATGTTGTATTGCTTCAAGGATCGCCTTTATCAAAACAACAACCATAGTTGATGATGAACACATCCCCTTGCCAATCGGAATATTGCTGTCCATCTTAATATCAAATCCTGTAAGTTCATAACCATTTTTCAGAAGGCTGTTGATGCAGCTCTTCATGTAATCTCTATTGCTTTCGTACACAATTGGTTTTGTAATATCTATTTCATGCTCGCTGTAAAGATTATCAGGATTTTCCATTCCGAGCGTATCGATTTTTGCATCTCTAATGCTGATATGAACTATGCTGTCATCACGCTTGGAAATTTTTGCAGAAAACCTTAAATCGATTGCCGCAGCTATTACTTCAAGCCCCAGATAGTCCTGATTCTCGCCAAATAAGCATATTCTTGATGGTGTCGAAACATAATAAGTCAAAGCCATACCTCCCAAAAGTTTTATGCGCCTAGTATAGCATATTATTCAATTTGAGTAAACTACCCGATAACAGTATTTGGCCCGAACGCCGCAACCTCAGATGCATTAGAATATGTTGCATTCGCCTGCGCTCCGTTGTTGCCATACATTGTGAATTTTATGTAACGCACATTTTGTGTTTGAGCAAACGCTACAATTCCAAGCGTCGTAGTTCTTCCGGTTACAAAA
>JANYKE010000129.1 GCA_025361685.1 Eubacteriales bacterium
CATTAATCCATTTGCCTCGGTTCATGCGTAAAATGAGGACAACGGATTTTACAACTTCATCTAACAAAACCATTGTGTATACTCCTTCAAGCGGAAAATGGAATACCAGCACGCCGACAAGCGCGAGCGGTACTGCAAGAAAATACATGCAAATAACATCTATGTACATTGCGACTTTTGTATCTCCTCCGCCGCGCAGTATACCAATTATTCCGACACAGTTATACATTTTTATCGGGAACACAACGACTGCTATAATCAAAACATTATACGCATGCTGCATTACCGTCGAAGAGACATTGTAAAATGAAAGTGTGACAGGTATCAGGAAAAACAGGAATGAGCAAATAACCACGCCGGACACCGGTGTAATAATTTGAAATTTTCTTGATATTCGTTTTGCCTCGTCATACTTTCCTGCACCTATGGTATTGCCAACCATTATTGCTGCTGCACTTCCCAACCCGAACATAAAAAATGTCGCGAGTCTTTCAATGTTACCAACAATGTTGATTGCAGCAATATTTTCTGTTCCCATTTTCGAATAAATTATCGCAATAATTGTAACGCCAATGCTCCAGAGCCCCTCATTAAGAACCACGGGCAAAGATGTTTTGAAAAAATCTTTTATAAATGAACCTGAGATTACGAATAATTTTTTGAATGGTAAAATAAACTCGTGCTGCTTTGCATAAACAAGAAAAAGAATAAGTGTCATCTCAAGAATTCTTGACAACAATGTTGCCAATGCAGCACCCCGCACTCCCATTGCAGGAAATCCAAAATTACCAAAAATCAAAGTGTAATTCAAAACTGTATTAGTTGCCAGTGCCACAACTCCCGTGAACATCGGTAGCCGCACATTGCCGGCGGAACGCAGCGCACCTGCATATGTACTAGTGATTGTAAACGGTATCAGACTAAGACTTGCAAGCACAATAAATTGCACGCCGGTCTCAACTACTCTTGGATCATTGCTGAACACCTGCATTATCTGTGTCGGAAAAAACAATGCGGCAAGTGCAAAAATTGCTGATACAGATAGAGAAAAAATAATTCCTGTGCCCATCGCCTGAGCAATCTTTGAATAATTTCTCTTGCCCCAATACTGCGCAATGAAAATATTTGATCCGCTTGTTACGCCAAACATTAGTAGCATGGCTACAAAAAAATACTGGTTTGCAAGACCAACCGAGGCTATTGAAACCTCACCTAGCTTGCCGACC
Source organism: Eubacteriales bacterium (assembly GCA_025361685.1). Classification (GTDB taxonomy): domain Bacteria; phylum Bacillota; class Clostridia; order JANYKE01; family JANYKE01; genus JANYKE01. Next base: position 1,227 of record JANYKE010000129.1, read on the forward strand.
ATAACCATGTCGAGCATGTTGAGAGAAGCCGCAAGCAAGTTCTGCACAGCAATCGGAAGCGACAACGCAAACATTGTCTTGTAAAAATTTTTATCTATCTTAAATTTGAAATTCATATGTTAACCTATTTAGCTCACGGTTACTACACAAAAAACATGTATGCCTAAACCTCTCCCAAAATCAGTCAGTCCTTCACCTGACGTTGCAGTAATTGCCACCGAATCTTTATCAATCCGCATTATATCAGCAATACTGCTCTTCATTTCTTCCACTTTTGCAGAAATTTTTGGACGGCTGCATTCAATCGAAATTGAAACATGAATAACTGTCTCATCCTCTTTTAAAAACTCGAGTGCCTTTTTTAGAAACTCGCAGCTATCTTTTATCCCTTGTACCAAGCACATTTCATCGGCAATCTCACCAAGAATATTCACTCCCGTGACTCCGGATACGGCATTCGTAATTGCATGCAGCACGACATCGGCATCACTGTTACCCAAAAGCGCCGGGCAATCCCCATCTTCAAAAACCACTCCGCCAATTACAAGCGGAGCGCCATCCTTTGCTGAATCATGAAATCTATGACTGTCTTGACCTATTCCTACTTTCATTATTAACTCCTTTGTCCGAGGGAATAAGTTTTATGCAAATCCCTCCAGAAAATCAAGTGACTCAAGAACCTTGCCGGTCCCCATTACAACGCATGATATCGGGTCATCGGCGACAACAACTGTCAAGCCGGTCTTTTCCTCGATGAGCTTATCAAGTCCATACAACAGGCTACCGCCGCCGGTCATTACTATACCTTTATCACTAATGTCGG
>JANYKE010000154.1 GCA_025361685.1 Eubacteriales bacterium
GATGTATATAACAATATTAAAACTGCTTCTTCGCAGAAAAAATCCGGTGAAGATGCTGTCTGCAAAAAAATATATATTCAAGCTCCGACCGGTACCGGCAAAACTTTATCAACATTATATCCGACAGTAAAAGCGTTGGGCAAAAACTTTATTGACCGAGCATTTTATTTTACTGCGAAAAACATTACACGAAATATTGCTGAGGGCACGATTGATATAATGCGAGGCAGCGGACTAAATTTGAAGACTATAACCATTCACTCAAAGGAATCTTGCTGCAAATGCAAAAACTATGTTGATTCGGATTTTCTTTGCATACCCGAGCAGTGCCAATATGCACACGGATACTTTGACCGCATTCGCGTTGCAATAAAAGACATTTATACTTCAGCAGAACATTTTTCTTTTGAAAATATTATTGAGTTTGCGGAGAAACACAAGGTTTGTCCGTTTGAATTTACACTTGACCTTTCGCTCTGGTGCAAAATAATTATTTGCGATTACAATTATTTATTTGATCCTCAGGTCAGTCTCATGAGATTTTTTGAGATGCCTACAGAAAAATATTGTTACCTTATCGATGAAGCTCACAACCTCGTTGACCGAGCGCGGGACATGTACTCTTCCGAGTTAAGTGTTTTCGATTTGAATATATTTAAAGAAAAGGAAAATGCGATTCTTAAAACGCGCGCTCCTATGCTTTTGAAAAATTTGACTGAGATCGATAAGCTGTTGCGTCACGACGACGATGAAAAAACTTCTGTTACTACTTCACCTGATGTTCCTGAAAAACTTGTCGAGATGCTTGATACGTTTATTAAAAATGCTGTGCGTTGGCTTACGCGCAACAATCATTCGGAAGCATTCCCTACTGTGCTTCAAATATTTTACGCGTGCTATTCCTTCTATAATATTGCGCAACATTATAACAAACGATACATCACCATATACAGCAGCGGCACTTCTGTCCGCCTGTATTGCCTTGACCCTTGTGATGTAATCGCTGCCAAACTTGACACGGCAGTCTCTGCATCTATTTTTTCTGCCACGCTAACACCTGCTCATTACTTTACTCACATATTGGGCGGGAAAGAGAACAGTCATTACATATCGCTGCCTTCGCCTTTCCCTCCTGAAAATTTTCTGGTGTGTATCGACAATAATACTACGACTAAATTTTCAGAACGGGCCACGACTTATGACAAGATTACGATTGAGATTTATGACGCGATCAGTTCGGGACGAGCACCGGGACGCTACTTGGTTTTTGCTCCGTCATTCGACTACCTTCAGGAACTGTACGCGCGATTCTATGCTATCTATGCGGGCAAGGCGGATATCATTAAACAGTATCGGGGAATGACTGCGGAGGCGCAAAATGAATTTCTTAAAAACTTTGACACCGAGGAAACTGACGCGTGGGGAAATTCAAACGAACTCACTCGGTCTCTTGTTGGGTTTGCCGTGATGGGTGGCATTTTTGGTGAGGGCATTGACCTAAAGGGTGACCGTCTCAGCGGTGTAATTATCGTCGGTGTAGGACTCCCCGGCATCTCATTCGAAAATGACTTGGTCAAGGATTACTTTGACACGCGCTATTTCAACGGAACCGGATTCGACTATGCTTACACTTACCCCGGCTTTAACAAGGTCATGCAAGCACTTGGCCGCGTAATCCGCACAGAAGAAGACACCGGATTCGCACTCCTCATAGATGAGCGCTATGCCACCCCTAAATACCAATCAATGTTCTCGCCCGAGTGGCAGGTCAAATACCTCTCACCCGAAAAAGTTTCTCATGCCTCCGCCGACGGTTTCGAACCTGACTTCGTTCCCGATTACGAACCCGACTACTTCACCTCGTTCGACTCACATGAGCATGAACTAAAACCTTTCAAGACAAAAAAATCAAAACACACCATCAAAATTATCCTCAACGACTTCCTCGACACTCTCAATTTCTAATTGTTACGAAAATGCCATAATTAATCCTATTTATTATTTTTTATGTTATAATAAGCCAACAGTATGACAGGAGGCTTTGAAATGGAGAGCTACGAAAAAATCAGGAACATGTGGCTGGAAAATAAAATTACTTCAGTCGAAACACTCGATAACGCACTTGATAATTTCAAAATATTGTTTGCATATAATTCAGGCAAAATAGAAAATGAAGAAATAGAATACCACGACACAAGAGAAATATTTGAAAGCGGTAAGGTTTTAGGATATACGGGATCAACAAAAGCTATATTTGAACAACAGAATCAAAAACTTTGTTATGACTATCTTAAGGAAAAAATTGTTACCGCCGAACCCCTCTCAATCCAACTTGTTTTGGAAGTTCACAGTATCTTGACATCAGGAACATACGATGAGAGAAGATTTATCGTGAATGATGAACGCCCCGGACAATTTAAAAAACACGATTACGTTACCGGAAAACATGAAATTGGGCTTCATCCGGAAGAAGTTGAAAGTGCTTTATCTGATCTTGTCAGCGAGATGAATGATTACACAGGTACCAACATTTTGAAATCAGCTTCTTATTTTCATCTGCGTTTTGAGCATATTCATCCATTTGCAGACGGAAACGGTCGCGTCGGAAGGACATTGATGAATTATTATATGATGATTCATGGAGAGCCGCCAATTATTATCTTTGATGAAGATAAAGGAAAATATTACAGCGCACTTGAAGTCTATGATACCGATGAGGAAATAGAGCCCCTGTATAATTTTTTGAAAGAGCAAACAGTAAAGACATGGATAAAAACCTATGAGCGAACACAAGGAAAAGTTGAGCAACCACGAAAACTGTTCAACGAACACTAAACAAAATAATTAGGCTAAATATTCTTTTGTTTTCTTATTTATACTTATCGCAAATTTTCTTCATTGCCGATTTAATACGTTCGCGTATCTCTGTCGGCTCGAGTACTTCTATATGAGTACCATATTGAACTGCCCAACAAAAAAATGCCTCATCAATAACTTTGACTGACACATCAACTTCCTTATCGTTGGCATTTGAAAACTCGGCATCATTTCCGAACCAATCAAATACGTCATTCAAGATGTGACGCTCTGCGCGAAACTTTACATTAATACTTTCTCCGCAATACATATAAATATGTTCTGCCATATGTCTCGGCAGATCCAGTCCGTTCTCAAGTCCCTTGACACTTTTCTTTGGTTTAATATTCAATTCGAGAAGTTTGATATTTGATATGCGATCTATGCGCATATTTGATGCATCGTCATAATCGGGGTTGTGACAGATAACATAATAAAATCCGTTTGTAGCAACCATTTGATACGGACTTATTATGTACACTTTTTCTTCACCGTTATCGTCCTTACGAGGATGCATTTTTTTGTCTATATCGTAAATGTTGTAATCAAATGAAACTTTTTTGCCCTTGCTAATTGCTTCATCTCTCGAATCCTGGTTAAAAACTGTTCTTACCAATGCTGCGACCATTCCTTTTTGTTTCTTTGGAACCTGTGTCAACACATTGCGCATAAAATGGACCTGACA
>JANYKE010000101.1 GCA_025361685.1 Eubacteriales bacterium
GAAGCGGCGGCAACCGTTGCGTCAATGATTAAAGTTGCTGACGAACTCAAAAGATTGAAGCCGGATGCGGTTGTTATTATTTCACCGCATGCACCAATGTTTAGGGATTATGTTTTTATGTATGATAAGCCTATTTTAGAAGGCAGCCTTAAACAGTTTGGATTTGACGAAACACTTTCCTTTGAACAAGATACTGAACTGCGAATTGAAATAGAACAAAACATGAAATCCGTCGGAATAAATGGTGGTGCGCTGGATTCCAAGACGATGCAGCTAAATGGAATTGAAGATTCACTTGACCATGGCAGTTTGGTGCCACTATATTATTTGAACGAAAATTATAAGACATTCAAATTGGTTTCAATGTCATGTTCTGCTTTTGATTTGCATACATTATATAAGGTAGGACAGTCGATAAAACAAGCCGTCGCAACAACCGGCAAACGCATTGCAATTGTTGCGAGCGGGGATATGTCACACAAGGTAAATGCCGAAAGCCCATATGGGGCTGCATTTGAGGGCAAGGAGTTTGATAAACTTTTTGTGAAACTGCTTAAAGATGGGGACTTGAAACATTTGTTATCCATTGATCCGGCGCTTCGAAGCGTGGCTGCTGAGTGTGGTTATAACTCAATCGTAATTCTGTGCGGTGCATTCGACGAATACAAACCTGACATTACTGTTCTTTCCTACGAAGCACCATTTGGAATTGGCTACTGTGTTGCAACATTTTATCCAACTGATACACCTGCAGATAACCCACTTGCTTTCATGAATAGAGAAAATGAAAGTTTACATGTGGTAATTGCGCGTACAATGCTTGAAAATTTTGTGAGAAATCATAAAAAATCTATGCTGTCCGATTTTTTGGAAACGGATGTGGGTAACGAAATTTTTACTCATGCAGCAGGGGTTTTTGTTTCACTTAAAAAATTTGGTGAGCTGCGCGGTTGTATCGGAACAACATCGCCAACAACGCTGAGCATAGCTGAAGAAATTATGCAAAATGCCATTAGTGCCGGTACTCGTGATCCCCGATTTGATCCTGTTGAAGTTGACGAATTAGAATATTTAACTTATAGTGTTGATGTCCTCGGAAAGGCTGAGCCTGCAAAAAAAGAGGAACTCGACGAGAAGAAATTTGGGGTAATTGTTGAGAAGGGATATCGCAGGGGATTGCTGCTGCCGGATCTCGAGGGAGTTGACAGTGTTGAGCAACAACTTGAAATCGCTTGTAGCAAGGCAGGAATCAGCCCGGATGAAGATTATGACATTTATAAATTTTCCGTCACAAGGTTTAAATAAATAAAAAATATGCTATAATAAACCGTAAGAAATTTTTATAAGGTTTGGTGAGTGAATGAACAGGGCAATGTTTTTTGAAAAACTGGAATCAAATGCCGTTAAGTGCAATCTCTGTCCACATACTTGTGTTTTACAGGATGGACAGACAGGTATCTGTTTTGCTCGCAAAAATATTAACGGAAACATGTATCCGATTAGTTACGGAAAAATAACAGCATGTGCACTTGATCCAATTGAAAAGAAACCACTTAATCGTTTTTTCTCCAGCAGCAATATTCTATCTATTGGCAGCTTCGGATGCAATTTGAAATGTTCATTTTGTCAGAACTGGAACATTTCCCAAGAAGAAGCCAAAAGCGAAGAGTCAACTCCTGAGCAAATTGTTGAGATAGCATTAGGAGCCATGAGTGATAAAAATATTGGAATTGCATATACATATAATGAGCCCTTGATTGGGTATGAATTTGTTTATGACTGTGCTGTTTTGGCACATGAGAATGGATTGAAGAATGTTTTGGTTACTAATGGATATATTAATGCGGAACCAATGAAAAAACTATTGCCATATATTGATGCAATGAATATTGATTTAAAATCATTCAGTAATGCGTTTTACCACGAAATGTGTAAAGGCGAAATTAGACCTGTTATGGAGATAATTAAGTTGTGCGCAAAAGCCTGTCATGTTGAAGTGACGACGCTCCTTATTCCCGGCAAGAATGATGCAAACCAAGAAATCGAAGAACTATCGCGTTGGCTTGCATCTTTATCTCCAATTATACCACTGCATCTGAACCGTTACCATCCGGATTTCAAGATGACCGAACTGCAGGCAATAAGCAGAGAAAGGCAAAATGAGCTTGCTGAAATTGCCGGAAAACATCTGAAATACGTCTTCTGCGGAAATTGAGATTGAGGTAATATGTGAAAAAGTTTCTTACCAAGAAAAATATAATCAAAACAATTATTATTATCCTGGTTGTTGTTTTTGTCTTGATATTTCTGAACTGGCAAAACAACGATTTGGTGACTTCAGAAATAACCTATACCAACAGCAAACTTCCAAGCAGTTTTAATGGCTATACCATTGTTCAGATTTCTGATTTGCACAATAAGGTTTTTGACAACGATCAGTCTCAACTTCTCGACATGATTGAGAAAGCTAAACCTGATATCATTGTTGTTACCGGTGATATTATTGATGAAAACAGAACAGACATAAGTGTTGCTGTGAGATTGTCCGACAGAATGCTGAAGATTGCTCCGGTTTATTATGTTTCGGGTAACCAGGAATATGCCTCAGGGAAATATGATGAATTGAAAGGAGACCTGCAAAGTCTTGGAGTAAAAGTTCTTGACAATGAAACAGTTAAGCTAAGTAAGAATAATGAAGTGATAAACCTTGTGGGTATACAGGATTACATATTTTTCTATCAAGGTCTTGGATTGGACGATGATAACAGAAAAGATTTTAAAGGCAAAATTAATAATCTTATAAATGGTGTTGATGGTTTTAAAATATTACTATCACATCGCCCGGAATTTTTTGATGAATATGCAGCATGCAATTTAGATTTAGTGTTTGCAGGTCATGCACATGGAGGACAGATTAGACTACCATTAGTTGGTGCTTTGTTTGCACCGGGGCAAGGAGCTTTTCCAAAATACACAGAAGGCAGTTATACAATTAATCAGACCACAATGATAGTCAGCGCAGGGTTGGGAAACAGCAAATTTCCGTTCAGACTTTTTGACCCACCCGAAGTCGTCATCACCAAATTAAAAACAAACTAATTCTTGTTAAATAAAAAGTCCTTCGACGGTTAGGTAGCGCTCACCGCTGTCGGCAAATACTCCAACGATGTTTTTTCCTTTGTGCTCTGGTTTGTCGGCGAGTTCTTTCATGATGTGTGCATTGGCTCCTGATGAAACGCCGATAAGGATTCCTTCCTTGGCGGCAATGAACCTACACATTTCATATGCATCACCTTCCTTGATTAGTAGTATCTCATCATAGATAGATTGATCAAGCGTTTTGGGAATAAAACCCGGCGCAATTCCTGTGATATGATGGGCTTTGAATTTGCCTTGCGAAATGAATGGCGCATCAAAAGGTTCAAAACCAACAATCAAAACATTAGGGTTTTTTTCCTTTATATATTTGCCCACGCCGCTGATTGTTCCGCCGGTGCCAAGACCTGCGACAAAAATGTCAATCTGACCTTCCAAAGCTTCGAAAATTTCAGGGCCTGTAGTTTTGTAATGAGCGCTCGGATTATCCATATTGATATGTTGCCCGACATAAAAATATTCAGGATGTTCAGCGCAAATTTTAAGAAGTTTTTTCTTAGCCCCGGCTGTTCCTTCGACTGCGGGTGTAAGAACAAGTTCGGCACCAAAAGCACGCATAATCTTCATGCGCTCAGTACTTTGAATCTCAGACATGGTGAGAATTATTTTATAGCCCTTGACCGTGGCGATTGAAGCGAGTGCCATACCGGTATTGCCGCTGGTTGCCTCAATTAAAGTATCTCCCGGTTTTATTAGACCCTTGCTCTCAGCCTGACTAATAATATTGAACGCCGGTCGATCCTTGATACTTGACGGATTCATAAACTCACACTTCGCAAATACATTTGCATTTTGTGACAGACTGCTCAATCTAAGAAGCGGAGTTTTTCCAATCATTTCTGTAACAGAGTTAACATATTTCATAATAAATCATTTCCCTTCAACTTATACAATTCTTCAATAAAAAAATTATATCACAAAATCAGATTATTATTACATAGCAGATAAAAATTTTATTTTGCTTAATTATATGCTAAAATACAACTATATGAGTTCATGCGAGATAACATACCGGGGTTTGAAAATAGTGTCATGCTTATGTCAGGCACACAAATTGGAGTCAGGGAAAGCAGAAGAATTATTGGAGAATATGTTTTAACGACTGAGGACATATTGTCTGCAAAAAAGTTTGAGGATTCAATTGCAAGGGGAACATATCCGCTTGACATACATAGTCCCGATGGAAAAGGATCTTATCTCAAAGATATTCCGTATGGTGACTACTGCACAATTCCATATGGACACCCATCACGCATTCTATTGATGTGATTAATGCAAGTTTTTCTTCATTATTTTATCTTAAGAACGTTTGTCGGGAGTGTGGGTGACAGCATCCCCGGTTTCCATGAAAAAGCGGAGAAGTCTTTCTTTCATACTCGCTAAGACAGCTTTCATATTTGGTTCGTTAACTAGATTGTTGAGTTCGCGAGGGTCAGAGCGCAAATCATATAGAACATTGTTCTGTGACCGCGAACATGCGGATACCAGCCACTCATAAAACTGCAACGACTAGGAGTACATACAGGATTTTAACAGAAAGCATTACGAAAAGACACACCATCCTCTTGGCAGATTTTGTCCAGATTAGGCGTAACAGATGCAGGGTTTCCCATGTGTGCCAGAGCATCGGTTCTGAATTGATCAGGATTGAAAATTACAATATGCGGGCGCTTGGTCATAATTTATTTCCTCCATACAATATATTAATTTTAGTATAATCTTTTCTGTTTGCTCTGTCTATCCACATCTATATATTTTGACAGCAATAAACTTTTCGCGTATAATCAGAAACAAAATGGTGCAAAAAAATTTTTGCAGGGAGAGAATATGAAAATTGTATTGAAGATTATTTTGATTGTTTCGGGAGTACTGCTAATTGCTAATTCGCTTTATCTGACAGCTATCACAAATTTTAATTCCGGTATTGTAATTCCGCTAGGAGTCGGTTTATTATTTGTGTTGTACGGAATATTTTTTAACAAAGTAAATGCTGTCACAAGAACGGGTGTGCCAAGAATTATTAAATATGCGGTGTTTGCAGGATTTATTTTTATTTTTGGCCTCATGATTTTCTTAGCAGCTTTTGGCAATATGAATAATGTGACATATAAAGAAGATGCGATTGTTGTTTTGGGTGCAGG
>JANYKE010000162.1 GCA_025361685.1 Eubacteriales bacterium
TATTTTGAAACTTGAATTATTATATCCTTGAAAGTTGCGCCGTCACCATAATAGTGCCACAATTTTATCTTGTACAAATTGTAGTTCTTGCCTAGGTCAATAACAATGTTCTGCAATCCAACAGCATTGATATAAGCATAATCCATTTCACTGATGCGGCCATCAACAATACAAGCTGAGTTCACTAAATCAGCACTTGCAGTTACACTTTTATTTAGTGCTGCGTTGTTTATTTGATAAGGGTCATCAAAGACAGCAGTGCCAACTACCTTAATCTCAACGAACTGGTTCAATTCATTTTTATCACTTCCGTTGCTCCAAACACGAATAAAGCGACCCTTTTTCGCTGAAAATTTTATGTCTTTTCCGCCGGCAGTTTCTCTGTAATCGCTATCAGTCCCGGCACCAAATCCACAACTATTATCTGAGTCATTATTAAATACAGTTTTGCATGTATCTATGAAATCTGCTTCCCCTGAACCGGCATCACCTGACAACTGTACTATAACATCTTTATATGTTCTGCCATCTGAATAATAATGCCACAGTGTTATATCAGTTATATCATAGTTACTTCCTAAATCAATTTGAATCCACTTATTGCCGGGACTTAGTAATGTTGGATTCTCAGAGTCAAGGCTATTATCGGTAAAGGCTTCATTATTAATAATGTTTGAGTTTTCACTTCCCGTTACTTTCTTGCCGGAAGCAATATTTATCTTCTCAACATAATCTAGTGTCATAAGCATAATCTTACTTATTTCAGCTCTCTTGATATTATCTCGCGGTCTGAATTCAAAGCCGCTGCTCCCAATGTCATATCCTTTAATAATATTTGCCGATGCAAAAAATGCTAGCGAGGACTCAGCGTATTCAGCCATATCTGCAGAATCTGAAAATGATGCTACGATTGTTGCTGCTTCTGTAGCGCCAGGAAGCACTATTGATTGATACTTTACCATTGCTCGTGATAACATTGTTGCAGCATCTTGTCTGGACATGCTTTCGCCAACGCCATAAGTCCCGTCACCCATACCACTTGTTAAACCTTCATCCTCAAGTGACCCGACATAAGGTGTGTACCAGTCGCCCTGATTGCAATCTGAAAACGTTGATGTCGCCAACGGATTATATCTGCCATACGAAACCGTGATAATTTTTGCAAACTCCTGACGCAGCATTGGATTATCCGGTCTAAATTCGAACACTCCCGCTGTGGTTTCGTAGCCGCTTATTACACCTCTTGCTGCAAAGTTATTGATATATGTTGCGCCCCAATGTCCTGTAATATCAATAAACGACGGCGGGACAATTGGTGTCGGGGTTGGTGTAGGTGTCGGGGTTGGTGTAGGTGTCAGGGTTGGGGTTGGAGTAAGGGTTGGTGTTGGTGTTGGTGTTGGTGTCGTTGCTGGTGCTGGTGTTAGCGTTGGGATTGGCGTTAAGGTTGGAGTTGGAGTTGGTGCCGATGTTGGGCTTGCAGTTGGTGCAGTATACACTGATTCGAACGCGCCAAGGTCAGGTGCCCCTCCATTATAAGGAAAGTCAACATAGTCACCGGAAGCAAATGTTACGGCGGTGTCAACTGTCAAAACTTTTCCTGTATAGTCAATACTCGTAATCTTAACTTGTGTTTTGCTCGGTCCTACCCAAATCGTATCGCCGGTCGTTATCCCGTACCCATCAAAGAATACATAAGGATCATCAACAGGAATACTTTTTGTAATGCTGCCTGAAGCTGACGTCTTAGCGTAATGTGATCCTGCATCAACTGCCGGCGACTTTGCCTGCAATGTGAAATCGTCATTAGTCTCATCGGTAAACATTGGATTCGACTCAATGTTATTTGCAAACACAGCCGGGTAATCATTTTGAACTTGATTCAAAGATTTTGTCCAGTCAACAAAATCATAATATACAAGTGCAGGGTTGTTAGTGTTGTCTCCGAAATAGTCCTTGCTAAGTATTATGTTATTGTTTATATTATATCCCTGAAGAACACTTGGCCACACACTTCCCGGTGCTGATGACACCTGCGGCTGAACTTCGACCCAAACCTCGTATGCTCCCGGCTTTCCGGCATAGTTATATCCTGAGCTAGTAATCCTGTTACCATAAATAATGTTGTTAAAAATTTTATTATCGGTATTCAACGTTGCATCGTTACATCGCACACCAAGTCCGGAGCCGCCATTCTGAGTTACAACATTGTTGTACATGCGGTTGTTAATACAGTCCTGCTTTATTCCGTTGCCGGTGCCTCCTACAACCACATATGATCTGAAATCAAGTGGGTGATCGGCTAAGAATGCTACGGATGAAGAAAATGCATTTTTGCCAAGTGCAATATTCTGAGGATCTGCCCCGTTGTAAACTTCAAATTCTTCAATGATACATCCATTTATTGTTACTCCTGATGCCCTCTTCGTTCCGTTCATTCTAACATATTTTGCGGTCACGGCCGAAGCTAGCGAAATCGTTTCTGTTCCGCCTGTGCCATCGGTCTTTGTTGCAACGGTAGTCCATGAGCGTCCGTCGTTTGAAGTATCAATTGTATAATTCTCATAATAATATTTTGTTGAAGACTGTCCAAGGTCAGGATCAGAACCGTCAGGGGCCCAGATCAATTTCACCTTATCAAATGTTACCGGTGTGGCGCCCAGATCAACCCCGCCAAATTGTAGCTCGTCGGACTGCGGATCATTCGGTCCTTTGTCAGCCGGTGACGGCGATGGAGATGGTTGAGGAGAAGGATTACAATTTGCTCTCCACCCCGTTGCAGTGTTTCCATCAGTCATCATGTTAGGCATAAACTCCGCTCTGCCTGCCTGCGTTCCTGCATAAATATTGTTCCTGATTATGTTTTCCGATGCGGCAAATTGCGAACTTGTCCTTGCTTCGACCATGTACATTCCGCCAACTTGTTTTGTAATATTTCCTTCAAACAGTGTAAAAGTTGTTCCCGAACTGACACCAATTCCATTACCCCAAGGGTTGTCAACAACATTGTCTCTAACAATATTGTGCGACGACAAGGAGGCGGCGTAGTTATCCTTAAGTAAAAGTGAACCATGGGAAGCAGCCTTAAACAAATTACTGTCAAAGACACAATGCTGATCACCGTTGGCATACAGAGACTGTGCGCTATCTCTCTCAACGGTATTTCCGCCGGCCATATCAAATGTACAATTTGTAACATTACAATAGTTTGACGAATTCATAGTCATGGTTGTTCCGGCCATAATGTCTAAATCGAATGCCTTAATGGTTCCTCCTTCGAGAATACAATTGTTCACTGTGATGTGATTACTGTCTTGGATTGTACTGGTGGTGTTTCCTTTTCTTCCACCGCGAAAATGAATTCCTTCAATGGTTACATACGAACAATTTTTTATTACGAGCAGCCCATCACCGGGTCCTCCTTTTCCCGCAAGAAAAGGTGATTCGCCGGGGTAAGCTTTATACACAATTGGTTTTGACACTGTCCCATTATATGCAGACAGTCCAATTAAGCCTTGTATATCATTGGGGCTGCCTGATGTGAATCCATCTGCAGGTGTACCGTAGGTTCCGGTCCTAATTAAAAGTGTTCCGCCGGTTTTCACAAGAGCAAGAGAGTTTGGCAAAGTCTTTTTAGCCAAAGCTTCGCTCGTTCCGTTGTTGGCATCGCTGCCATTAACTATATCAACAAAAAAAACCGGTTGCACTTCGCCACTGACATCAATTGCAGTTTGCGGTGACAAAGATGCCGCCTTTCCTTTAACATTTAAAAGTGGCACAAAAGCAATAATAAATACACATACCATGACTATGACTAGTGCAATTGCGATAACAATACTTCCGATCTTTCGGTAATTTCTTCGCATTTTCTTTGCCTCTTCTTCTACATTATGATTATATTCATTAATAGTGGTACGAGTAAAACTGTGATTACACCTGCAACACCTGCTGCGATACTGCTTGCCGCACCTACATCTTTGTCCATCTCAATGGCTCTGGCGGTACCGAGCACGTGGGATACTGTACCAATTGATAATCCTATTGCAAGTTTGCTTTTTATTCTAAGCAGCTTGCATATTGACGGACCAAGAACTGCTCCAAACAGACCGGAGAATAGTACCGAAATAATTGTTATAGCCTTTATTCCTCCAAGGCTATTTGAGATTTCCAACGCGATTGCCATAGTTGTCGACTTTGGAATTATTGACATCGTCAGAACTTGTTCGAAACCAAATAACTTTGCAAGTGCCCAAGTGCTCAAAACCGCTGTTGTTGCTCCGCATGCAATACTGACAAGAATTACTGTAGCATTGGCTTTTAGCATCTCTATTCTATCATATACAGGTACAGCAAGTAAAATAGTTGCCGGTCCCAAAATCAAAGTAATTATGCTTCCACCTTGATAATATGTCTCATATGGTATTTTGAAAACAGTTAATATCAAGCCAATCATTATTAACGATAATATCAATGGATTAAAAAAAATGAATTTTGTTTTCCTATAGATAAATATTCCGACTAAATATACGCCAACAGTCAGAGTGATTG
>JANYKE010000176.1 GCA_025361685.1 Eubacteriales bacterium
GTCTGAAAAAGTTAGTAAAAGGAGTTCCGCTTTCAATCTCAGGAGATGTAATCCATGTAAGCCAGGACGAATACTTTTCATTTCTTTCCCGCTTAAACAAAAGATTATCCTTCGGCGGATCGACCTGAGCGTAGATAGGCCCGTATTGATCTACCATCATCATAATATCGTTGTTTCGATAAATATAATCCCATTCTGCCGGCAAATTCAATGTCTCTATGACATAGGCTGCCCCTCGCTCCATATCAAAATGTCCAAAATCACCAATGGCCGGATCATTTCCTATTTCGCCGTGTGACTGCTGTGATACTTTATTTACTAACATCAAATTTCTCCTTTGAAAATATAATTTTTAATCATCTGACCGTTGTTTAATCATCTGACCATGATTCAACACTTAACCTTAACTCTTAACCTTAACTCTTAACCTTAACTCTTAACTCTTAACTCTTAACTCTTAACTCTTAACTCTTAACTCTTAACTCTTAACCTTAACTCTTAACTCTTAACTCTTAACCTTAACTCTTAACACTAATCGCTATACCCATTCAACTGAAACCTTACCTTTTCTATTCTCGAAATTGAAATATTTCGCAGCAGCCTCCTGAGGTATAATACTTCTGTCCTCAGCAATGGGATTTACAAAACGCACATCGACATCTGTCAACTCGGCTAATTCAGGTATATCACAAATATTGAGCAAGCCCGGTATAACTGAGGTTTCGGCTATTATATAATCCATATTTTCAAAACAGCTCAGATATGAAGCCAGAGTATTTACCGCATCAACCCGAGTGGCCGGACAATAAAGCGCCGCGCATATCGCAAGAAGCCCGCCCTGCTCACTCCCGGCAAGCTCTATTTGCGCATAACCTAAAACTTCATTTGCATATGAAATAGCAGTCAAAACCTGGATGAGTCGTTTCTTGAACATCACCTGTCCATTATAAAAATTAATATCGGCATTACACGAATCCACATCGTGTTTGCGACCATCTTTTATATCGGCATAATGGATTCCAAAAGGAATAAGCGTGAGAACATTCTCATCGGACTTGGCCGGAATGATACCGGTGCTGTCAATCACAATCTTCAGACTGCTGCTATCCTTGTCACCCTTGTTCAGGCGACACACGATATATTCATTGTTAATTGTATGGAGAATGAAATCGCTAACGGCTTCACTGTCCGACAACGCATCAACAGTATAAGTATCGGTATATCCGCCTAACAGCTCCTTCACTTTTGTAATTGTAGGGCGTTTGTCTAAAGCCTCCTTCTCCCTCGCAAGAGCCAGGCGACGCTTACTGAGAGCAAAAGCATCCCATTTATCAAAATTATCAGGGAAGCATTTCAGCGCGTCAAATTCAAGAATTTCTATTTCCTTCTCTTCAACGATGCAGCCTTCTGTTCCTCTGAATATTTTACCAAACCAGGTATAAGCAATTTCTCTGGTTTCCTTGCTGATTTCATGATCGCAATTTGCCACCTGTTGCGAAAAGTCACCTGCGCTGCCAAGCATTTTATATAAGCGGGTCATTTCATGCTCTATATATTCCAGCGCTTCGGGCATTGCATCCAGACAGTCGTTATTGAGCAATATCTTTTTGGGAAATGCCGCCCACAAAAGATTATACAATTCAATAGGAATATCGGTATTCAAACCAAATATAGTCTGCTCGCAGTCACCCATGCTGTATCTTATCGTAAATAAATCTTTTTCGACAATCTGGATAGGCGATATCGCGCTCAATCTGTCTTCGTAGGCTCCAAGCTGCAGTGTCTGAGCTCCGCCGCCTGATTGACCTGTGGCACCGAGCCTGTCTTTGTCAACATAAGGAAGCGAGCATAGATAATCAAGCACACGAGTATTGTCGCGCAAAAAATAGGTTGACAGATTTTCCCCAACCATGTTTAGAAGGGTGCCAATCCGCATGTGCTGAGGTACCGCATCCCATGGTCTATCATCATATGGCCTATCCGGAAACATATCGCGCTCTCCTTGTCCCGGCGGATCAAGTGTCGCAACAACAAAGCCTTGCATGGCCAAATTTGCGCATATTATCTGGATCTCCGGTAATGCTTTGCCGATAAGATTGTGACCGATGAGATAAAGCAAAGCCGGGTTCTTGTCCTTTAAAATTGTTGGAGTATATAGGTGCACCGGCACGTAGTAGTCCGGCATAGATTGAATCATCAATTTAGTTAACTTGTATTCTGGGAAAACAAACTCTCCGGTGATTTGGGGATCAAGATTACACTCTTCGAAATCGACGGAGACTCTTTTTCTGTACTCTGCTTTAATCTTAGCCATGCGATCCTTGATAGCCCGGATGTCCCTATATAAAAACATTTTAGAAACTTCTTCATCCTTTTTAATGAACTTATCTAAAATGTGTTCCAGGCTTTTTTGATAACTATGCCACAATATTTGATCCATTTCGCAACCCTCATTTCATAAAAATCATAGTCTAATTATTGCATTATTTATTTCTTGTGTCAACACTGAACCTGCCTCCCGCTGTTAGCAAAACCTGCCCCCGCTGCCAGCAAAAATGCAGACTACCGCAGGCAAAATGTCCCGCCACTGTTAGCAAAACAGCCCTGCTGACCCTTTATCGTTTTTTCGGACACTGCGGTGTTAGAATTTTAACACCAACTACGAATTGATTATTTCATATGCTTTTTTGTTTGTCAATCACTTTATGCAACTTGTTTCAAATGGCAAATTGCAATATTAAATATCGCGTCCTCAAATATTTTTTTAAGCAACCATTTCATTTTACAATTTACTAGGTTCCAGATAGCATGTTTCAATATATTGAACTTTTTTACAACAGAAAACGTCTGCATTCAAAGCATGCAAACATGTCCCCGAAAGAGTATTATTATAAATATGAAAATGCTAAAACAGCTTAGAAACAACATTTTAAGTATGCATATGAACATTGACAATTACATAACAAAAACGATATCCTTCCAACTGTTCGTACACCCGATTTGTCAATTGATTTCACAAATTACCGAATGGATTCGTTACAAAACACCGAATATAAAGTTTACAAAATACCGAACAAAATGCTTGCAATTTACCGAATAAGGATGGAAATGGAAATTGATAATGATACAGTAGCCGATTACCTGCATGCGCTTGAACGTTTAATGGCAATTGAAAATCTTCCGGCTTGGAATACTCATATACGCTCTGCACATATGTTGCGAAAATCTCCGAAACGCCACTTTGCCGATCCGTCTTTGGCGGTTGGCGCATTGGGGCTGTCAGTAGAAAAGTTAATATCCGATTTGAATTATTTCAGATTTCTGTTTGAATCGCTTGCGATAAGAGATTTAAAAATATATGCTTCTGCAATGGCGAAATATCATAGCCATTATCTGTATTGACCGCTTGACCCTCCATCCAAATCATTCTTACATTATTTAAAACTATTTATTGCCTATCCTTATTTCACTGTGCTAGGTCCGAAAACCGCAAGCTCAGACATATTAGAAAATGACAATGTTGACGGGATACTCGTGTTGTTATTTCCAAGCACTGTGTACTTAATGTAACGAACATTTTGTGTGTCGTTGAATACTACATAGCTCAACACAGAATCCGTTACTTTAGCGAATCTTCCTGTCACAAATGTATTAAGTGTGATAAGCTCATCATTTCCCGGAACAATTACAGCTGTACCGGTTGACCAATCATCATACCCAAGTCCCAAAACATTTCGAGTAGCGTATCCGCAACTTGCACTGCTAAAATCCAATGCTGCTGCAGTGCTTGATTCTGTGCATGCTGCAGGAAGATCTACGGCCACTTGCTTCCATGTTACATTATCACTTGATACAAACACATCGAACAATAGCGATTGAGTGGTAGGGTTTCCGCCGCCAATTGCCACTGCTCCAACATCTGTTGCAACTCCTAAATCAACTACTACATCAGCTTGACCAGCAACAACGAAAACGGTATTCCAGTTATTGTCAAAGAAATTCGGCAGAGGTCTTCCAACACGGTCAGTCTTGTACACGTGTCCTTTGGTATCTATTATTGAGAGCATGCTTGTATTTAGGGAGATTTTTGCTCCTATGTCAACAGTTTTTGGTGATGGTACCGGTGTTGGTACAGGTGTAGGTGTTGGTACAGGTGTAGGTGTAGGTGTAGGTGTAGGAGTTGGTGTAGCTATTGATGATAAATATGTTAGAGCTGCGTCAGTGATCTTGGCAGCTTCTGCTCTTGTTATGCTGTTACCCGGTTTGAATGAGAACTTGCCATCAGCTTCAGCGTAACCGTTTACAATTTCCAATTGAACAAACGCTGCCACTGCTAACTTTGCATAAGCTTGTATTTGGTCTTTATCAACAAAGTTTGCAAGTATGCTATCCGCCTGAACTTCAGTTGGTAATGCAATGCCACGTTTAACTAATGCTCTTGAGGTAAAGGTTACCATCTGCTCTCTGGACATTTGAGCTGCTGCTCCAAACGATCCATCTCCCATACCGGCCGCATTTGCAAATCCTGCTTTTACAGCAGATGCTACGTATTTGTAGTACCAATCTCCCACTTTAACATCTGAGAATGTTACTGTTGCATTTTCATCAAATACATCAAAAGCAATTGTTAATATTTTAGAAAATTCTGCTCTTGTTATTGGGTTGCCAGGTCTGAATTCAAATTGACCATTTCCTGCATCATAACCATTAATGATATGTTTATTTGCAAGAGACATAATATATGCATATGCCCAGTGATTCTCAGGCACATCAATAAATGAAATTGGTGTTGGAACCGGTGTAGGTGTTGGAGTTGGAGTAGGTGTTGGAGTAGGTGTTGGGGTTGGTGATGGTGTTGTTTCAATGGTCGGGATTTGCACCGTAACAGATGAAGGGCTTGGCATATATGACAACGCTATGTCCAATGGGTCAACAATGCCGCCAATACCGCCGTATCTAATTTTTAGGGTTGCGTCTCCGGCGGGAGCATCCGTTATACCGTCAATCAAATATTCCCTGTAATACACGCCGTCAAATGAATATTGCATCGGTCCGTATTTAGTAGTGTTATCCATATAATCCTTATCAAAGTTAGTAATCAAAACTTTTCCACCTTGCTTAATAAGCTGAGGAGTGGGTATTGCCGAACCGTTATAAGCATTTCTGACTTCGGTTTCGGTTTTATAAATATTTTTGAAAAATTCCATTTCCTCATAGGCATAATAACCATGACTGTACCTCGGAAGCCAATAAATTTCTACATTCCTGAATCCGTGCGCTTCCATAGCAATCTTGGCACGTAGGCTCATACGATACAGCTGAAAATCTACATAGGTAGTAAGGTTTTGGGTATTGTTCATACCACTTGATCCATAAGTATTAACTAGCCTAATCGGAACATTGACCCTGTCAGGATGGTTTGAAATCGGTCTTATTTGCCCTGCACCCAAATCCACAATATCCGGTCCGCCGGTGCCTCCATACACAGGTTCATGTAAAAAAGCGCCCGCGATATATTCGGGATGAGCCATAACAACTCGGTGAACACTTTGCCCTGTGGTGGAAGCTCCGTCAATAAAAAACTTATCATCCGTGTTATAATCTTCCTTTATTTGCAGAAAAGTTTCTATATATGCCTGCTCGTCGAAGGAAGACCCTTTATTGATTGGCTTCCCACTAAAGAAGTTTATTTCACCCGGACGACCGGATGCTTCATAATAATCTATTATTGCCGGTCCTCCGTACCAATCCGAACGAGCATAAGGATATTCCAGCAAATTAATGTCAGGACTTCTAAGGTTGCTACTGCCTGTCTGATGTAAACCTATAATAATAAAGTCTGGCATATCCG
>JANYKE010000212.1 GCA_025361685.1 Eubacteriales bacterium
CATCATTAATAAAAGCACAAGTATTAACAATAATTACTTCTGCTATACTAAGGTCATTTGTTGAATTATGCTTTCCTTTTTTGATTGCTCCAAGAACAATCTCACTATCCACGAGATTTTTTGAACACCCCAATGATATCAAGCTAATTGTCATTTGCTGTTTACTCTCCGTAAATTTTTGAAAAAAGTTGGTTTATTGATTCGCTCGAAAATCCCTTCCTGGATAAAAAGCCATAGAACTTTCTTGTAAATTTTACATCCTTTAACTGTGTAATGTCAAATTGTTCAATATATCCATATCTTTTTTCAAAGCAGCTAACTATTCTTTCCTTCTCCTCATACGTCGAATAATGTAGACCTTTGTTGATTATTTCATCTTTGATTCCTTTTCTTCTTAATCGAATCTTTAGCATGTTAAATGATTCGTGTTTTGTCTTCTTCCATTCTTTAATGTATTTAGTGACATATAGCTCATCATTCAGATATCCCAACTCTGAATAATGAGCTATAACTTCTTGAATTATTGGATCATCGAAACCGCATCTAGCAAGTTTTGTTTCAACCTCAAAAACTGTCCTCATCTTAAACGCAATGTATTTAATCGCGGCTTCTTTTGCCTCGGCCAAAGTAGTTCTAGATTTCATCGGCATCGTTATCGATAATAGTTTTGTCATGAACATCATTTGGTTCAAATGTTTCAATTAAACTGTCTCTAATTATATTCTCAATCTCAAGGCAGGTTTCACTATGCTCAATAAGGTATTGCCTGGAATTCTCTCGACCTTGTCCAATCTTTTCGCCATGATAAGCAAACCAAGCCCCGCTTTTATCAACAATGCCCATTGTGGTTGCAATATCAAGGATATTGCCCTCTTTAGATATTCCTTTGCCATATATAATATCAAACTCGGTCTCCTTAAATGGCGGAGCAATTTTATTCTTAACGACCTTAATTCTTGTTCTGTTACCGATAATCTCTGTTCCTTGCTTAAGAGCTTCAATTCTCCTAACGTCAAGGCGAACCGATGAATAAAACTTTAGTGCTCTACCGCCCGGAGTAACTTCAGGATTGCCAAACATTACGCCAACCTTTTCTCTCAACTGATTAATAAATACCATTGAAGTATTTGATTTACTGATAACACCTGCGAGTTTTCTCAGGGCTTGAGACATAAGACGCGCTTGCAAACCAATATGAGAATCTCCCATCTCGCCATCAATTTCAGCTTTTGGAACTAAAGCAGCAACTGAGTCAACAACTATAATATCAATTGCAGAGCTTCTTACCAGTGCTTCTGCAATCTCCAGTGCCTGCTCTCCGGTATCAGGCTGTGAAACGATTAGGTTCTCGACGTCGACGCCTAGATTGCGCGCATACTGCGGATCAAGTGCATGCTCTGCATCAATAAACGCTGCCTCTCCGCCTAGTCTCTGTGCTTCTGCAATCATATGCAATGCAACAGTAGTCTTACCTGAAGATTCAGGCCCAAATATCTCAATGATTCGTCCTTTGGGAATTCCGCCTATTCCCAAAGCAATATCCAGTCCCAAAGCACCGGTCGGTATTGATTCAACATTTAAATGAATATTATCTCCTAATTTCATAACCGCACCTTTACCAAATTGCCTCTCGATATTTGCAAATGCCATCTCTAACGCCTTTTTTTTATCCATTATTTTATCTCCTTTATCAAATAGTAAAAAGAACATATGTTCTCCATAAGAATAATACTTTTCTCACAAAATGTCAACACGTACACAAAAAAAGTTATTTTACTACATTCTTCGCGTTTATTCTATTGTACAGCCTCTTCAACGGGGTGTTAATCAACTCAATTTTCATAAACATCATTAGTCCTATATACACTAAACCGCATATGCAAACTTCACCAAACAGAATCACAACTTTAGATATCTTTGTAAAGCTATCCATTGGTATAGAATTTGTCATTATCATTAGTATACTTGCAGTCACAAACCCACTTGCAACGACTTTTAGAATCAAAATTGTGATTTCACGCAGTTCCAGTCGTACTACTCGTTTGTGAATCATTATGGTCAGGAGCAAAGCATTTATAAAGCTAGCAAGTGAATATGCAAGCGCAATGCCGGCAACAGCAAAATATTCTTTTAAAATAATAATCAAAACAAAATTGCACACAACTGAAATTGCTCCCGTAAAAAATGGTGTCTTCGTGTCATTCACGGCATAAAATGCACGATTTAAAACTGTAACCTGTGATTGAAATACGACGGCTATTGCAAAAAATGCTAATATCTGAGCAATTAAAATTATATTTTCAGCACTAACCTTTTCGGTAAAACGAAAAAATACATCAGCTATTTCCTTACCGCTCACTGCAAAAACAATTGCAAATGGTATACAGAATATAAAAGTATAAGAAAGACCCTTTGTCATTAATTCTTTGAACTTTGTCATATTTTTCTCCAAAGCAAGAGCAGCCAAAGATGGTAAAATCGTTATACCAATAGCCTGCGAAATAATAGCATACGGAAATTGCCATAATCTGTCTGTTGTTCTATACGCGGTAACGCTGCCCTCAAGAAATCCACTTGCAAAGTTAACAGCAATTATAGTATTTATCTGAACAATTGATGAAGATAAAAAAGCCGGCAAATAAAGACTCAATATTTTTGAAAAACCTTTATCTTTAAAATTTAATATTGCCTTATATAATTTGAAATGTTTCATGGAGAAAAGAAGTTGGCAAACGAAATAAATCGCGGAGGCAAATAACACGCCTGTGGCAACTGCCTCTACTCCGTAATAACTTAAAAACAAAAGGCTGAAAATGCAAAAGACATTATAAATTGCCGGTCCAAGTGTTGAAATAAAAAACTTGTTATATGAGTTAAGAACACCATTGCAAATTCCGGCAAGCATCAGAAATATTATTGAAGGCAATAATATTCTGGTTAATCTAATTGTTAAATCAAGTTTAATTGAATCATCAATATATGATGTAGTAAAAAGCTGAATCAACTGTTCGGTAAATATCATCCCAAACACGCATAGAATTGCCATTGCAATAAAAGAAAAATTCAAAAATGAGCTAATTGATTTCCAGCCATCTTTCTCGTTACCTTTATGAATATACGAGGTCAAAACTGGAATTAATGCTGCCGCAATTGCGCCGCCTATAAGCAGATTATATATTACATCGGGAATTACAACTGCTATATTATATGCGTCTCCAACAAGCCCGATGCCCAGCTTATTTGGAATCATAACTTCCTTCACAAAACCGGTAAGCCGACTAATTAATATAGCTATCATAACAAGCATAACCGATCTTTGGAGGCTAAACTTTTTCTGCTTAAGCATTAAGCTTCCTCCTGATCATATCAAATGCGTTTGCAACAGCCTTGTTGCGAATTTGTTCCCTGCTTCCGGTAAAAAAGAATTTTTCGCATGTTACACTATCTAAATCTTTACCGGCTAAAGCAATATAAACGAGGCCAACAGGTTTCTCCTCTGTTCCTCCATCAGGACCTGCAATTCCGGTTACAGCAATCCCTAAATCTGCACAGGATAATTTGATTATCCCGATCGCCATTTCCCTAGCCGTCTCTGCGCTAACAGCACCATATGCGTTAAGAGTGTCATTTGAGACACCCAACAAACTAACCTTTGCCTCATTGCTATAAACAACAGTACTCATTTTGAAAACCTTTGAAATTCCCGGAAAGTCAGTCAGTTTTGCTGCTATCATTCCGCCGGTGCATGACTCTGCCGTAGCAATCGTCATACCTTTATCAATCAGTAATTTCGAGGTAACTTCTGCAAGAGTTTCTGTTCCATTATTGAAAATATAATCTCCTAACCTTTTTTGCAATTCCTCTTTTATAGGCAGCATCAATTTTACTGCTTCATCTTTTGTCTCTGCGCAAGCTGTTACTCTTAGTGTTATTTCCCCATAGTTAACATAAGGCGCAATCGTTGGATTTGATTGGTCATCAATTAAATCAATAATTATATTTTCCATGCTTGATTCGCCTAGACCAAACACTTTAATATATTCAGAATATATATGCAATTCATTTTTAGCCATAATATATTGCATAACAAAATCATCAAACATCGGAATCATTTCAAATGGCGGCCCCGGAAGAATTATAATGGTATTAGAACCAGTCTCGATTATAAAGCCGGGAGCTGTACCATTTGCATTCTGAATTATTATTGATCCTTTCGGAAAGTAAGCTTGTTTCTCATTGCTCAACACCATTGTTTTGTTGATTTTGCTAAAGAAAGTCTTTATTTTTATTAAGGTTGGTTCATCTAAAACCATCGGCAAATTTAAATATTCGGCAATCGTTTCTTTTGTAATATCGTCTTTTGTTGGCCCCAAACCACCGGTAACTATTACTATATCGGCGCGTGACAGTGCAAGCTTTAAAGATGTTTTGATCCGATCCGCATTGTCCCCTATAACCGAATGAAAATATACGCCAACGCCGGCCTCAGGAAGACGTCTCGAAATGTACTGAGCATTTGTATTTGAAATCTGCCCCATAAGCAACTCTGTGCCAATTGCCAGCACTTCACATTTTTGCATTACATCGCCTTTCAAAAAAGCTTATATTTCTTCTAATGATTTAATTACGCTGATGTCTCTATTCTTTAGTGATTCGATTGCTTTTTCGTTATTATCGGCTTTGATTACAATAAACGCACGTTCTTTTTTCCGTCCTGTAAATGCGTAAAGATATTCAATTGCAACTCCTGCATCTTTCAACACAGTCAAACAGTTTGCCATGCTTCCCGGCTTGTCGCTCATCGAAACAGTAATTACACTTGTAATATTTACGGCAAACCCCTTTTCCTTAAGTTTCTCAAAAGCAAGGTCAGTATTGTCAACAATGATCCTTAATATTCCAAAATCTGTCGTATCCGCAATGCACAATGCCCTGATATCGACATTGTTCTCTGCAAGAACTTCTGCCACTGTCGCCAGTCTTCCGGGAGTATTTCCCAAAAAAATTGAAATTTGATTAATTAACATATTAATAACCTCCTAAAATATTTTATACGAGCGCTATTTTATTTCCCTTCTGTCAATAACTCTTTTTGCCTTACCTTCGCTTCTAGTTATTGTTAATGGTTCAACCAATTTAACATTTGCGCTTATGCCAAGAACAGCTTCTATTCTTTTTTTGATAGATGATTCAAATTTTTCCAGAAGCCTGATCTCATCAGAAAATATTTCAGTTGTCATTTCTACTTCAACACTAAGCGTGTCAAGATTATCAACTCTGTCAACTATCAGTTGGTAATGTGGCTCCACACTATCAAATTCAAGGATTACGCTTTCTACTTGTGAAGGAAATACATTGACCCCTCTTATTATTAGCATGTCATCGGTTCTTCCTGTAACCTTACTCATACGTGCCATTGTACGCCCGCATCCACAGGCATCATAGTCAAGTGCAGAGATGTCCTTTGTTCTATATCTGATTAGCGGCAGTCCTTCTTTAGTTATAGTTGTAAATATCAATTCGCCTTTAGTTCCTGCCGGCAAAGTCTCCCCTGTATCCGGATCAATTATCTCAGGAATAAAGTGATCTTCCCAAATATGAAGTCCGTTGTTGTAACCGCATCCGCAAGATACTCCGGGGCCCATGATTTCGCTCAATCCATAAATATCGTATGCCTTTAAGTTCAAACGATGTTCAATTTCATTACGCATATTTTCAGTCCATGGCTCCGCACCGAATATACCTGCTCTCAATTTAAGTTTGCTGGTGTCAACATTTTCTTTCATAATTGTTTCCGCTAAATACAGAGCGTATGAAGGTGTGCATGCAATATGCGTTGAGCCTAAATCCATCATCATTTGAATCTGTCTACTTGTGTTTCCGGCAGAAACCGGAATAACAGTTGCACCTAGCGCTTCTGTTCCGTAATGAAGCCCAAGTCCACCGGTAAATAGTCCATAACCATATGCAACTTGTACTGTTGAATTCTTATCAGCGCCGGCACATGACAATGATCTTGCAACAAGATCAGCCCAAACCTTAATATCATTTTTTGTATAGCCGACAATTGTCTGTTTGCCGGTTGTTCCTGATGATGCGTGAATTCTTACTATCTCATCTGCGGGTTTAGCAAAAAGTCCAAATGGATATGTGTCACGCAAATCTTGTTTTGTTGTAAACGGAAGCTTGCTAATATCTGCCACTGTGACAATATCACCGGGTTCAACTCCCTTGTCAATCATCTTCTGTTTGTAATACGGCACATTTTCATACACTCTTTGAACAAGTGCTCGCAATCTCTCGGACTGTATTTTCTGAATAAGCTCCCTACTCATAGTCTCTTCTTCTTGTTGCCAATATTTTTCCATAATCATACCTCCTTAAAAAAACCTTATTATCGAATCAAAGTGAATAGCCAACATTAAAGGCTTCAATATTAACATCCAATAATTTTTTGGGAACAACTGTATTAATCGCATCAATCCAATGCGCCTTATCAACATCAAGTCTTTTAGCCATAATACCAATCATAACAACATTTAAAGCCTTAAAGTTCCCACATTTTTTTGCAATGTCGAGTGCGTCCGCAAAAATGGCATTTGGTGTTATTTGTTTTACGTACTCTTCAATTCCTTCGGGATATTTTACGCTTCCGATAATTACCGGCATCGGATTTATCCTCTGGGAATTTACAATTATATAGCCATCATTTCCTAAAAACTCAAACCATCTTATTGCTTCAAGCACTTCAAATGCAAGAATTATATCAGCCTGACCTTTTTCAACAATCGGTGAATCGATTTTATCGCCCATTCGCGCATAAGTGACGACACTTCCTCCTCTCTGAGACATTCCATGAACCTCTGATACTTTAACGTCGTAGCCGGCATTCAAAGCTGTCTGTCCGATTATTTTACTCGTTAGTAGTGTTCCCTGCCCGCCTACGCCCGCAATAATAATATTTATTGTCTTCATGATTGGTCACCTGCTTTTTCAAATGCATCAAATGCACACATTTTGTCGCATAGTCGACAGCCAACACAGAGTGTTACATCAACTGTTATTTTATCGCCTTCGTTAACAATCGCCGGACAAGCAATGTGCAGACATTTTTTGCACATCTTGCATTTGTCCTGATTAATCTGCACCGGCCCCTCAAACTTAACATATTTGAGTAATGCACATGGTCTCTGAATAATAATGACAGACGTTTCAGCAACTGACATTTCTTCGCATAAAGTTTTCTCGAGAATATCAACTTCAAACGGATCCACTATTTTAACGCGTTCAACTCCAATTGCATATGAAAGTTTTACAAGATCAACTTGTTTTGTAGGCTCACCTTTAATAGTAAATCCCGTTGTTGGATTATCCTGATGACCGGTCATTCCTGTGATTGAATTGTCAAGAATTAAAATTGTTGAAACACCTTTGTTATATACTGCATCAATTAGGCCTGTAATCCCCGAGTGAATAAATGTTGAGTCACCAAGTACTGCAACAACTTTAGTTGTATTCGGATCTTCGCCATTTTGCTTAATAGCCTTTTCAAATCCGTGTGCCATACCAATGCTTGCTCCCATACAGATACATGCATCCATTGCCTGCATTGGCGGCAGTGCTCCCAAAGTATAACAGCCAATATCTCCCATTACTGTTGCACCAATTTTTTTAAGAATATAAAATGTGCCTCTGTGAGGGCATCCTGCACACATAACCGGTGGTCTGTTTGGCAAAGTACCAAACTCATCGTCCCTATTGATTTCAGTATTCACACTTTTCTCAAATACATTTGCGATAATGCTTGCTGATAGTTCACCTGTTCGCGGCATTATTTCTTTGCCAACAACATCGATCCCGGCAGCTTTAAGTTGGTTTTCAAAAAATGGTTCAAGTTCTTCAATTACATAGAGCTTGTCAACCTGTGAAGCAAATTCTTTTATCATATCAATCGGAATAGGATGAACCATCCCCAATTTCAAATAGGAAGCGCCTTCGCCTAGTGCTTCTCTTGCATATTGATATGCAACTCCCGAAGTAATTATTCCAATTTTTTTGTCTCCCCAAATAATTTTGTTCAGACCTGTCTCATTTGAAAATTTCTCTAGTTCAATTTCTCTTTGGACTAACAAATTATGTCTGACCTTTGCCATTGCAGGCATCATTACATATTTATTGATGTCTTTAACATATGGTTTTGCAATATAGTCTTCCTTATCTGAAATTTCTACGATACTTTGCGAATGTGCTATCCTCGTTGTCAATCTTAAAATAACCGGAGTATCAAACTGCTCACTAATGGCAAAAGCTTCCTTAACGTAGTCCTTGCACTCACCGCTATCGGCAGGTTCTATAATTGGAACATGCGCACATAATCCATACAGCCTTGTGTCTTGTTCATTTTGTGAACTATGGATTCCCGGATCGTCTGCAACTGCAATTACCATTCCACCGTTTACTCCCGTATATGCAATAGTAAATAGCGGATCTGCCGCAACGTTCAAGCCAACGTGTTTCATTGAACATAACACACGCGAACCTGCAAGTGAAGCTCCCATCGCAACCTCGAGTGCAACCTTTTCATTCGGCGACCATTCGCAGTACATTTCATCATATTTTGCAATATTTTCTGTTATCTCTGTACTTGGAGTTCCGGGGTATGCAGTTGCTACCTTGCATCCGGCCTCGTATGCCCCCCTCGCTATTGCCTCATTTCCTAACAACAATTTTTTCAATTAATTACTCCTCCCAAAAAGCAAGTCAACTACCTGAGATCAATTACTCTTTTTGCTTTTCCTGTTGATCTTTCTATTGTCTTTGGTTCAACAAGACGCACCTTTGCATCAATTTGCAAAACAGTTTTAAGCTTATGTCTGATTTCATGTTCGAGATTTTCAAGATCGCTAAAACTTTCAAGCAAGGTTGCATCTTCAAGTTCAACCTGAACCTCAATAGCATCCATATAGTTATGCTTTGTAACAATAATCTGATAGTGTGGGCTGATATGCTGCATTCCGACAAGAACGCTTTCTATCTGTGAAGGAAATACATTGACTCCCCTAATTATCAGCATGTCGTCGGTTCTTCCAAACACTTTCTTCATCCTTACAGTTGTACGACCACACTCACATTTTTCCTCCATTAAATATGTAATGTCTTTTGTGCGGTATCGCAAAATCGGGATTCCTTCTTTTGTCAGAGTGGTAAATATTATTTCACCTTTTTCACCATATTCAAGAGTTTCACCGGTTTTGCTGTTTATTATCTCAGGGTAATAATGATCCTCATTAATGTGCATTCCGTTTTGGACTGTGCATTCGCCTGAAACTCCGGGACCTACAATTTCGCTAAGTCCATAATTTTCTGTCACAAGTATTCCCCATCGTTTTTCAATTTCCCTGCGCATCTCGGGTGTGTGACCTTCTCCTCCAAACAATCCGATTCTTAATTGGAAATCAGATACACTCTTGCCCATCTCCGCAGCTATCTCTGAAAGATAAAGTACATATGAAGGAGTTCCGACAATAACAGTTGCGCCGAAGTCTTCCATCAACATTATCTGTCTTTCGGAATTTCCGCTTGAAGCTGGGATGACAGTTGCGCCAACCTTCTCTAGTCCATAGTGAAGTCCAAAGCCACCGGTGAACAGTCCATATCCAAATACAATCTGCGCAATGTCTTCATCATTTGCTCCCGAAGCACATACAATTCTCGCGACAGATTCAGACCAATTGTCAAGGTCTTTTCTTGT
Source organism: Eubacteriales bacterium (assembly GCA_025361685.1). Lineage (GTDB taxonomy): Bacteria > Bacillota > Clostridia > JANYKE01 > JANYKE01 > JANYKE01. The sequence continues at coordinate 9,752 of JANYKE010000212.1, forward strand.
ATAGCCGACAACAATTGGCTTACCGGTTGTTCCGGATGATGCGTGTATCCTTACAATTTTTTTCATTGGTACGGCAAATAAATCATAAGGGTAATTATCCCTCAAATCTTCTTTTGTCGTGAATGGGATTTTTTCAATATCTTTAAGAGAAACGATATGCTTTGGTTTCAATCCAACCTTATCAAATTGCTGTTTATAAAAAGGCACATTTTCATATGCGGTCGCAACAATACTCTTTAGGCGTTCTAACTGAAGTTCCTGCATCGCGGTTCGTTCTAACGTTTCAATTTTTTTATTCCAAATCATTTTTCATTCCCCTTGCCTAGTTAATTATATATCAGCTACCAGCAATCTCATCACTCTTTTTATCATAGCAAGAAAAACTTTCGTCAATATGTTTTTTCGACAATTTCGGAGTTACCAAACTTACTACCGGAACAACAATTAACGTAACGATCATCGCAACCGCACCTGCGCTAGGAGGCGTTGTAAAGGTTAGCCCCGGTATTGCGTTAGCAACAGTAATTCCTATTCCAACAGCAAATCCGGCCCATACGCCTGCCTTTGTAACGCCCTTCCAAAACAGTCCGTAAAGAAACGCAGGTAAAAAAGCTCCGGCAATTGCGCCCCACGATATCGACATCAATGTTGTAATCGGAGTTACGACACCCGGCTGCGATGTGTATATTGCAATTGCTACAGAAAGCAAAATGAAGAATCCGCATAGAATTTTTATAACCATAACTTGTGTTTTGTCCTTCATATTTTTTGCAAAAA
>JANYKE010000219.1 GCA_025361685.1 Eubacteriales bacterium
ATTACTCTATTCTTGTCAATATATGTCATGTCAACATAGATGCCGCGTCTGTCCTGGCAGAGCTCCATTATGCTGCCGGTGTATTCTGTGGGCGTCATTATAGATGCCTTAACAATAGGTTCTTCCAGATGTTCAATTTCCTGCATTGTCGGAAGATTGGTTGGATTATCAACAGTTCTGGTTTCGCCGTTGGTCAAATAGACTTTGTAAATAACACTTGGTGCAGTCGTGATAAGATCAAGATTATATTCGCGCTCAAGACGCTCCTGAATTATTTCCATGTGCAGCAATCCAAGAAAGCCGCATCGGAATCCGAAGCCTAAGGCAACAGATGTCTCGGGTTCAAATGATAGGGCCGAGTCGTTGAGCTGCAGCTTTTCAAGCGCATCACGCAGGTCATCGTACCTTGCTCCATCAAGCGGATAAATTCCGCAGAACACCATTGATTGAACAGGCTTGTACCCTTGGAGCAATTCGGTTGCAGGTCTGTCTTGTGTGGTAACTGTATCGCCAACATTTGAGTCTCCGACATTCTTTATGCTGGCAGTGATATAACCAACATCACCTGCGAGTAACTCCTTCATAGGAACAAGTGAGCCCGGTGCAAAATAACCAATCTCATTGACCAGAAAAGTCTTGCCGTTTGACATCATCTTTATTGTGTCGCCTAATTTGACTTTGCCTTCCTTGACTCTGATATGAATGATTACGCCTTTGTATGTGTCGTAGAATGAATCAAAAATCAGGGCGCGGAGCGGCGCGTCTTCATCCGCATCCGGACACGGTATTTTTAGGATTATTTGTTCGAGTACCTCCTCGATATTGATTCCGTTCTTTGCGGAAATCAGCGGAGCATCCGATGCATCAAGTCCGATAATGTCTTCAATCTCTTTCTTAACCATTTCAACATCGGCGGCAGGCAAATCAATCTTGTTAATGACCGGCATAATCTCGAGATTATTTTCAAGTGCAAGATACACGTTGGCAATTGTCTGCGCTTCTATTCCCTGTGATGCATCAACAACAAGCACGGCACCCTCACATGAGGCAAGACTTCTCGACACCTCGTAATTAAAATCAACATGGCCTGGGGTATCAATCAAATTAAATGTATACTCTTGGTGATCCTTTGCCTTGTAAATCATGCGCACGGCTTGTGCCTTAATCGTTATGCCACGCTCTTGTTCTAAGTCCATTGTATCAAGAACCTGGTCCTGCATTTTGCGCATAGTTAAAGCGCCGGTCATCTCAATAATTCTGTCAGCCAGAGTTGATTTGCCGTGATCTATGTGTGCTATGATGCAAAAATTTCTGATATTTTTTTCTCGTTCAGATGGCATCTATGTGCTTTCCTCCATTTCATACATTAGCATTGCGAGTACTGCGGGTGCTGCTGTCTCGGTTCTCAAAATCCTTGGGCCCAGTGAAACTGTTGTGATTCCGGCTGCTTTTGCCTTGGCAATCTCGGCATCATCGAAGCCCCCTTCGGGTCCGATGAAAAAAGCTGCGGATTTTGGTTTATCTTTTCCTTGTCCTTGCAGAAAACTTTTGATTGTGCAATCTTTTTCATTCTCATATGGAATGAAGCACAGATCGCTTTCCTTCATCATTGTGATAGCGGAATCAAAATCAACGAACTCTTCAACAACCGGAACAACTCCCCTGTTACATTGCTTGCAAGCCTCGAGCGCAATCTTGTTGTATCGCTCAATCTTTTTTGCTGCACTCTTGGCGTCCTTAATTTCAACAATGGTGCGCTTTGTCTTGACCGGTACAATTCTCGTCGCGCCGAGCTCCACACATTTCTGAATAATCTCATCGAACTTGCTTCCCTTAGGTAATCCGTGGAAAACTGTAACATCATATTCGGGCTCGGCGAGGGACTTGCCCCCGACGCTTATTTTACACATAATCTTGTCATCTTGCAACTCAATAATTGTGCACACATAATCTGTACCTGCACCATCGCATATGGTAATCAAATCGCCTTGCTTCATGCGCAAAACATTTTTTATGTGCTTAACATCCTGACCGACAATAACAATCTCATCGTTGCTGATCGCGTCACCATGAACAAAAAACCTTCCCACTGTACTTATCCTTCCTTTACCCTATTCAAATTCTACAATTCTATTCAAACTTTCTCACTCTACTCAAACTCTCTCAACTCTACCAAACTCTCTCAACTCTATTCAAACTCACCTTCACTTAACCTTTCCTTGCAGTGACCGAAACCCAGTCCTCTGCCTTCGTAATCTCAACAATCTTAAACCCTGCTTCCTTAATCTTATCACAAACCTCATCAGCCCTGTAATCAATAATCCCGGCCGAAATAAAAATCCCACCCGGCTTCAATTCTCTATAAACCAACGGACAGAGCGGGACAATAACATCCGCAACTATATTCGCAACCACGATATCGTATATCCCAAATCCGATTTTCTCCTGCAGCTCTTCATCAAGAATAACATCGCCGGCCATAACCGTATACCTTGCTCGTTCCACACCATTCAAATTGCAATTCTCGTACGCGACCTCAATCGAGTTTGCATCAATGTCAACCGCAACCGCACTTTGTGCGCCGAGCAGCATTGCGATTATCGACAGGATTCCGCTCCCACACCCAAGGTCCAGCAGCATCTCGGTCTCAGGCCTCGCATGTTTTGCATTTACCGGACTCCCATGTTTTGCATTTACCGGAGCTACATATTTTTCCAATTGTCTGATGCAAAGCTGTGTACTCTGGTGAAGTCCCGTTCCAAAGAGCTGACCCGGATTTATTGTGAACACGATTCTGTCGGTCGCCTCGGTCAATTCCTCCCACTCAGGCTTAACAAGAATTCTGTCGCCGATCGCAAATGGCTTAAAGTACTGCTTCCAATTGTTTGCCCAATCCTCTTCGTTAATATTTTCAAGTGTTATTTCAAGCGTCCCAAATTCATTTGCACTTTCACTTCCACTTTCAGTAGCTTTCAACTCTTGCATACTTCTGCGAATATTCAACAGTATTTCGTTGCCAAATTCATTTGCGGAAATATACGCTTTGATAACTGTCTCGCAATCGGCAAGCTTCATTACATCATCATCAACGTAATCCCAGTACTTGCTACCGGTCTCAATGAAGTCGTTAAAATCAGCCGCATCAATAATCTGAACGCCTGTAACGCCCTCCTGATAAAGCCTCCCGGTTACCGCTTCTATCCCCGCTGTTGTTGTGTGAACTGAAATCTCGACAAAATCCATATGCTATCCTCCACCCTGGAATTATAGCATATTTCCCGCCCTAAGACAAAAAAATTATCACCCGCATGCCAGCTCCCGCAAGCCCCTCTCTGCATTTATCGATTCATTTTTTTCCAAATTATCGCTTTTTTTATTCATCGCTTGCTATTAAACATATTCTAATATTTGTAATATGTGCTCACATAGATAATAGACCCTCTGCCGGTTGTTATGAAAACTTTTCTACAAAATCACCATCCAACAACATGTTGTTGGATGCAAAAATTGCGCAAAAGTTTATATAGCAGTGGCCGCGAGTCTGTGGATTTCGCCGACATTTAATTGTGAGTCAAAGAATATTGTTTTGACGACATTTTATTATGAGTCAACGATTATGCAAGATGAATTGTGAGATAAATTATTACTAACAATTTGCATAATCGTTAACAAGAATGTAGAATAAGTCGGGTGATACAATTAAAATAAAACTTTGGAGATACGGATGAATTACTCACATGTGCTTTGGGATTTTAACGGGACAATATTGGACGATGTACAAGCGTGCATCAGCAGCACGAATGTTTTGCTGACGCGCAGAGACATGCCGATAATTTCAAGCATTGAACAATATCATGAATTGTTTGGGTTTCCGATCAAAAGTTATTACGAGAAGCTTGGGTTTGATTTTGAGAAGGAAAGTTTTGAGGACCTTGCTGTCGAATGGGTTGAGCAGTATTTGCAATTTGTTAAGCGCGCACCGGTACATATCGGCATAATTGAAAAGCTTGCAATAATAAAAGCATGTGGGATTCCCCAGAGTGTTCTGTCCGCGACCGAACTTTCAATGCTCACCGGTCAGTTGAACGACTTAAATATCAGCAAGTTTTTTGACGAGATTATAGGGCACGATAATATTCACGCGCACAGCAAAATAGATATCGGCAGTGAATGGGTTAAGAGGATTCAGCCCAGTGATGTCCTTTTGATCGGCGATACACTGCACGACCTTGAAGTGGCCAAAGAGCTTGGCTTTGATTGCGTACTTATAGCAAAAGGACACCAGAGCAAGAATACTCTGATGTCCCATGATGTAATTGTTTTAGATGATGTCCGCGATCTTAATGTTACTTTCCAAGGACATCTTTCATTTTCTTAATAAAGGTTTTCTGTTTCTCATAATTATCTGTTCCGCTCATTTGATCAAGTTGTCGAATGAGCTCTTTTTGTTTGTTGTTTAATTTTTTTGGGATTTCGATTGTGACAGTTACATATTGGTCGCCTCTGCGCTTGTCGTGCAGGAATTGGATACCTTTGCCCTTGAGTCTGAATACAGTTCCTGTCTGGGTTCCTTCAGGCACGTTGTACTTAACCTTGCCGTCAATTGTCGGAACTTCGATTTCGCATCCGAGCGCCGCCTGCACAAACGTGACTGGAATTTCACAGTACACATTGAATCCTTCTCTTCTAAACAGCGGATGTCTGCTAACCCTAATATCAATAAGCAAATCACCGTGCTGTGCTCCCTTTTCTCCCGCTTCACCTTCGCCTCGCAGCGAAATTGTCTGACCGTCATCGATACCCGCAGGGATATTTACATCAAGCTTAACCTGTTTACGGTTCAAGCCTTTGCCACCGCATTTCTTACAAGGATCCGTTATGATTTCACCGGTACCCTTGCATGCATCACAAACTCTTGTGCTAGCAAATTGTCCGAATGGTGTGCGCTGAACCTGTTGAACATGACCGGTCCCGCCGCATGTGGAACACTTGCTCTTACCATTTGCCGATGCAGTCCCGCTCCCCTTGCACTCTTCACACGGTTCATTTCTGTACAATGAAACATTCTTTGTAACGCCCTTGGCCGCCTGGTCAAAAGTAATCTCCATCGACATGTGAATGTCTCTGCCTCTTGCCGGACCTCTGCGTCTGCTGCTGCCTCCGCCGAATATGTCGGAGAATCCTCCGCCTCCAAATACGCTTCCGAATATGTCTCCTAAATCAACACCTTCGCCGCCGAAGCCGCCGCCGAATCCTCCGCCACCTCCGCCGAAGCCTGCGTTAGGGTCAACGCCTGCATGCCCGTAGTTGTCATAGTTTGCCTTCTTCTGCGGGTCGCTCAAAATCTGGTATGCTTCGTTAACCTCTTTAAACTTCGGCTCAACAGTCTTGTCATCCTTATTCATATCCGGATGATATTTTTTGGCAAGCTTGCGGTAAGCTTTTTTTATCTCGTCGTCTGTAGCTCCCTTTGTAATTCCAAGAACCTCGTAGAAATCTCTTTTCTCCGCCATTAATCCAAGTCCTCTCTATGCTGTTATAACAAGTTGTACCAAGTTGTACCAAGTTATACTAAGTTATACCGGTTAGTCTACTTCCTTAAAATCGGCATCAACAACATTGTCGTCGCCGCCTTCTTTAGGATTTGAACCTTGTCCCGGTCCTTGGTCGCCGGCCGGTGGTGCTTGGTCCTGTCCGCCCTGTCCGGGTTGTGCATAGATCTTTTGAGCAAGATCGTTGAATGCTTTAGTCAGCGATTCGGTTCCTGCCTTGATTTCATCGTCGGTTGCATCTGCTTTCTTAAGCAGGTCCTTAAGATTATCAATCTCAGTTTGGACTGTTGCTTTTTCTTCATCGTTAAGCTTGTCGCCGACTTCGGACAATGACTTCTCTGACTGGAATACCATTGAATCAGCTGTGTTGCGGATCTCGATGTGCTCTTTTGCTTTCTTGTCTTCTTCTGCAAATTTTTCTGCTTCTTTAACGGCGGCATCAATATCAGCGTCGCTCAAATTAGTTGAAGCGGTAATCGTAATTTTCTGCTCGTTACCTGTTCCTAAATCTTTTGCCGAAACGTGAACGATTCCGTTGGCATCGATATCAAATGTAACTTCAATCTGTGGTATTCCTCTTGGGGCCGGCGGTATTCCCGAGAGATTAAAGTTGCCGAGAGTTTTATTTCCTTGAGCCATTTCTCTTTCACCCTGAAGCACATGAACCTCAACACTTGGCTGGTTATCTGCTGCTGTCGAGAAAGTCTGACTCTTCTTAGCCGGGATAGTCGTGTTTCTGTCAATAATCTTTGTGAAGACTCCTCCCAAGGTTTCGATTCCGAGTGACAAAGGTGTTACATCAAGCAGCAACAGATCTTTGACATCACCGGTCAAAACGCCGGCCTGAATGGCGGCTCCCATGGCCACGCACTCATCAGGATTGATTCCCTTAAATGGTTCTTGTTTCATAAACTTTTTAACTGCCTCTTGAACAGCAGGAGTTCTCGTCGAACCGCCCACAAGCAGGACCTTGTGTATGTCGCTTGGATCAAGACCTGCGTCCTTCATTGCGGTCTTCATCGGGCCGACTGTTTGTTCAATAAGTGATGCGGTAAGGTCATCGAACTTTGCTCTGGTCAGTGTGATGTCAAGATGCTTTGGACCTGATGCGTCGGCTGTGATAAACGGAAGGTTGATGTTTGTTGAAGGTGTGCTTGAGAGCTCGATTTTGGCTTTCTCTGATGCTTCCTTCAACCTTTGAAGTGCTATCTTGTCCTGTGACAGATCAACGCCTGAATCCTTCTTGTATTCAGCGACTAACCAGTCCATAACCTTTTGATCGAAATCATCGCCGCCGAGCCTGTTGTTACCGTTGGTGGCAAGAACTTCGATGACGCCATCGCCAATTTCAAGAATCGACACGTCGAACGTTCCCCCGCCTAGGTCATATACCATTATCTTCTGCTCGTGCTCTTTGTCCATACCATAAGCTAAAGCGGCCGCTGTCGGCTCATTAACAATACGCAGCACCTCAAGCCCTGCGATTTTGCCGGCGTCTTTTGTCGCTTGCCTTTGTGAGTCGCTAAAATATGCCGGCACCGTGATAACGGCTTCTGTAACAGGCCCGCCCAGATAGCTCTCGGCGTCTGCTTTCAGCTTCTGAAGTATCATTGCTGAAATTTCCTGTGGCGTGTAGTTCTTGCCGTCGATGGTTACCTTTTTGTTGGATCCCATGTCTCTTTTGATTGAGCTGACGCTTCTGTCTGAGTTTGTTACGACCTGCCTTTTGGCAATCTGTCCTACAAGTCTTTCGTTGTCTTTCGTGAATGCAACGACTGATGGTGTGGTTCTGGCTCCTTCGTTATTTGGAATAACTGTGGCCTCTCCGCCTTCCATAATTGCTACGCACGAGTTTGTTGTTCCTAAATCAATCCCTATTACTCTTCCCATTTTTCTTTCCTCCTTAATTTTTTATTAATATATTTTTTAATCTTATAAACAATTTTAGTTTGCTACTTTTACGTAGCTGTGTCTTACAATTCTGTCCTTCAAAATGTATCCGGCCTGAAGTTCTTCTATGACTTCGTTTTCACCGTATCGTTCGTCTTCGACGTGCATTACTGCGTTGTGCAGATTCGGGTCAAATTTTTCACCGACACATTGCATTCTGCTTAGCCCCATCTTTAAAAGTATTTCCCAGAATTGTTTGAAAATCATTTCGATTCCCATCATGAGCGCCTCATCCTTTATGTCGCTGCCGGCTGCACTTAGGGCTCTTTCGAAGTTGTCGAGGACGGGCAGAATTTCTTTGATTACGTCGGCTGTTGCGTCGGAGTAGAGTACTTCCTTCTCCCTTGTTGTGCGCTTTTTGTAATTGTCATATTCGGCGGCGAGTCTTTGATATCTGTCGAACAATTCTGATTTGGCGTCGCATTCGGTTTTGTATTCTTGTTCTTTGATTTCAAATTCGCTTACGGCTTTTGACAATTTGCTTTTGAGTTCTTTGATGTGCTTTTCTTTTTCCTTGGCCTCTTTTGTCTTTTTAGGTGTTAGCTGATCTTTCTCTTCAGTCATCTTTCACATTCTCCTCTCCAAACATTTTCTCTAATTCTTTGTTCAACTCTTTGGTTATATAGTCCATTGCGGAAATTACTTTGGGGTATTCCATTCGCTTTGGCCCGATTACGCCGATGGTTCCAACCATATAATCTCCCAATGAGTATGACGTTGTTACAATGCTGAAATCGCTTACCTCGTCTATCTTTATCTCGCTTCCTATCTTTACATCAATCATTCCTTTTTCGCCTTGGGGAAGCATTATTCTGTTGATTAGCTCGTTCCTCTGCATGAAATCGAAGAATGCTCGTGCTTTGTCTGAGTCGGTGAATTCCTGATATTTGAAAATATTGGTGGTGCCGTTCATGAAGACTTCGCTTTCGTTTGAATTCTCATTTTGAATTGTTTTGGCGATGTCCATCATTACGGAAAATAGAAAGTCTTTTGATACGCCGAATTCTTTTTGGATTTCGTGAATTAACTGTACATTTAGTTTTTCGACTGTTAACCCTGCGAGCTTTTCGTTGAGAATTCTTGAGACCCGTTCGATGTCTGCCGGATGTGCTACTCCTTCGAGGTGAATGGTGCTGTGCTTGACCATGCCTTCGTTGGTGACCAGTATCATTAGCACTCGTTTGGGGTCCATGTAGAGGAGCTGAACATTCCTTATCTTGCTCTTGCTGATCTTGGGGGCCGTCGCCACCGAAGTGTAATGTGTGATCTGTGAGATGACATTTGATGCCTGCTTTATCAGGTCGACCAGTCTGTCTATCCTACCCTCAAGGTTTTCCTTTATAAACAGCAGCTCATCTTTTGTCAGCACTGACATATCCATTAAACTGTCAACGTACATCCTATACCCTTTAACCGACGGCACACGCCCGGCCGAAGTATGTGGCTGCTCCAAATACCCCATCTCCTCGAGGTCTGCCATCTCGTTTCTGATCGTCGCAGAACTAATCCCCAGCACGCTCTTCTTGGCAATCGTCCTAGACCCGATCGGCTCGGCCGTCATAATGTAATCGTCTATTATCGACTTAAGAATCTGCTTTTTGCGCTCGTCCAGCTCTTTATGCTCTGACATGCCAATAACCTTCTCCCTTTGTTCTGTTAGCACTCATTCGGTTCAAGTGCTAACAGTATAAATTTACCATACCCCGCTTACCCTGTCAACACTTTTTACCAAAAAAATTTTTACACATCCTTGAACTTATCATGAACAATCTGTTAACAACAATTCCGCCCTGTTCCGCGCTCTCTGCACTTCCCACGCACCTCTCACTACTTCTACTCACTTTTCCCTTATCACCTCACTAGCCTCACCGTAAATCTTTTCTTATCTTTACCCGAATTGCTTCCCTTTTACTTACCCTAATCGCACCTCTTGATTTATAACCGGAAATATTATATGATACTGCCTGTACGGAAAGATGGCTGAGCTGGTCTAAGGCGCACGACTGGAAATCGTGTGTTGGCTAATCCCAACCGAGGGTTCGAATCCCTCTCTTTCCGCCAAACTAAAGGCTTCTGAGGTTTTCCCCCGGAAGCCTTTGTTGTTCTTTTGCATCATTTCTTTAACATTTCTTTAACATACAATCATATGTACATCATTTTAGAAACATATTCTACATATTCAATTTTCCCAACTAATTGACGTGCTTAACTCGCTATGATATTATGTTGATATTACTAACTGCATGTTTTTACTGTTTTTTCAAAGGATA
>JANYKE010000220.1 GCA_025361685.1 Eubacteriales bacterium
CTTTATGTTTTGTTAGAAGTTTGTTATAATGCAATTAATGTTGCACTGAAGGAGGTTTTGCCTTGGCATACTTAATAGGTATTGACGTAGGAACATCAGGAACAAAAACAGTCCTGTTTACAGAGACCGGCGAGGTTTTCGCTTCGCATACAGTTGAATACCCACTTTACCAACCGCAGAATGGCTATGCCGAGCAGGACCCGGCCGACTGGTGGAACGCCACAGTTACCGGATTGAAAACAGGACTGTTTTTGTTCCTGATGTTCCTACGTCAATACCTATTAAGTATGCCAAGGCAAAACCTCCTTCAGTGCAACATTAATTGCATTATAACAAACTTCTAACAAAACATAAAGTGTAGCAGGGGACGGTTTTCTTGGTTTGTGACAAATTTTTTATCTCGCAATTTATAAAAAGCTAGCGATAAAGTTGGCGATAAAGTTGGCGATAAAATTGGCGATATAATTGGCGATAAACTTTGCTGTATAATTTAATTATTTCTTCACAGAAAGTACACAACTCTGGTATACAATAACAATGTAAGTATTTTGTTATTTGGAGGTGTGCTTTATGATGTACGGTAGATTTTTTAATAATGGCTATGGTGGCAGAGGTGACGTGGTCGGCAGTGCAGGAAATATTATTCCGCATCTGATTGGTGCTTTTGTTTGCTTGTTAGTTTTAACATTAGTAATTGTATTGATTGTAGTAGCAGTAAGGAAGAGTCGTCACCATATGGGCTGCGGACACATGAGCCATATGGGTCAAATGAATCATATGGGTTATCATGACATGGGCGGCAATAGTTCAGTTGTAGGCGCAATCACAATATTAAATGAGCGCTATGCAAAAGGCGAAATTAATGATGAGGATTATGCAAGAATGAAAGCTGAATTGCAAAAATAAATAATCACCTCTCCTTTTATATGCGGAAAAACCATGGAAAAGCGACCAAGATAAAACTTGATCGCTTTTCATTTATTTTTATATTAAGTTTGTCAGAGAACCGTCCCCTGCTACACTTGCATTCACGGTTTATAATTGATATAATTTTATTACACCAATTTGAGCCGGAAATTCATGGGAAATGTTTTTTTTTGTAAAATATTGCAAGGAGGACCAATATGAGCGATAAAATTGCCAAGTGCACCGGCTGTACTCAGAAGGATGAGAAGAAGTACGGCGAAATTGCAGACATCATCGATCTGTATAAGGACAAAGAAGGAAGCCTTATTCAGATTCTTCATCTTGCTCAGGAGGTTTACGGATATTTGCCACTTGATGTACAGAAATTCATCGCAAGTTCCTTGCAGATACCCCTATCGGAAGTATCGGGCGTTATAACCTTCTATTCATTTTTCTCCACAACTCCGCGCGGTGAGCATACTATTAGAGTTTGCCTTGGGACTGCATGCTATGTGCGTGGCGGCAAAAAACTAGTTGAGCGCCTTCAGGATATTTTAGGAATTCAGATTGGCGAAACCACCGAGGATGCCAAATTCACCTTTGAAATCGCCCGCTGCATTGGCGCATGCGGACTTGCGCCGGCAATGATGATTGACAAGGTTGTTTACAAGCAGGTTAATGTTAACAAGTTAGAATCTATTATTTCCAAATACTATGAAAGTTGATAGGTGACAAATATGGGCAACGAAATGATTAAGAACATTTCAGATCTCAAAAAGATAAAGACCGATTATAACGAGGCGCTTGCCAAATACAAATATCAGATTTTGGTGTGCAGCGGCGGTGGCTGTATTTCATCAAATTGCGGCGATGTTAAGAATGCCATCGTTGATGAGCTAAATAGGAAGAATCTTAATGATGATGTTATCGTATTTGAAACCGGCTGCATGGGCACATGCGCTGTGGGTCCGGTTATACTTATATTGCCGGAGCGGGTATTTTATACAGAATTGACGCCGGACATCGCGCGCAAAATTATTAAGAGCCACATTGTGAATGGTGAGATTCTGGTCGAGCACACATTTTATGATTATTCGCTGCATACCAATGTGCCGGTGATTGATGATATCGATTTCTTCAAGGAGCAGGTTAAGATTGCTTTGAGAAATTGCGGGGCTATGGAGTATGACAGTCTTGATGCCTATATCGCGCGCGATGGATACTTTGCTGCGGCTGAGGCCTTGACTAAGAAGAGCAGCAAGGATGTAATCGAAGAGGTCAAGAAGTCCGGAATAAAGGGTCGAGGCGGCGCCGGGTTTTCCACAGCGGTTAAGTGGGAGGCCGGACTAAACGCAGTCAGCGATAATAAATATATTGTATGTAATGCTGATGAAGGCGATCCCGGCGCGTTTATGGACAGAAGTATTATCGAAGGTGATCCGCATTCGGTAATTGAAGGAATGATTATTGGCGGTTTTGCTATTGATTCTAAAATGGGTTATGTCTATATTAGGGCTGAATATCCGATTGCTGTTGAGCGACTTACGGCCGCAATTGAAGAAGCTTATAAGCGCGGCATTTTGGGTCAAAACATTTTAGGAAGTAAGTTTAGTTTTGATTTAGAAGTTCGAATCGGTGCAGGAGCTTTTGTTTGCGGCGAAGAAACCGCACTGCTTTCATCAATTGAAGGCCTCAGGGGCGAGCCAAGGCAGAAGCCGCCATTTCCATTCCAAAAAGGTTTGTTCGGCGAGCCTACCATTATTAATAATGTAGAAACCTTTGTTGCCATCCCGGCCATTCTTCAACATGGCGGCGAATGGTACGCGCAATACGGCACTGCCACAAGCAAAGGAACAAAAGTTTTTGCCCTTGCCGGAGACGTTGTCAACACAGGAATTATTGAAGTGCCGATTGGCAAACCTTTTGGCGACATAATGTTTAAAATCGGTGGCGGCATGCAGGACAAAAAGAAATTTAAAGCCGCTCAAATCGGCGGCCCGTCAGGTGGCTGCATTACGCAAGATAATCTCAATGTTGCAACTGATTATGAATCAATAAAAGCTCTCGGTGCAATAATGGGTTCCGGCGGCTTAATCGCTATGAATGAGGATACATGCATGGTAGACACCGCACGATTTTTCATGGACTTCATCCAAGACGAGTCCTGCGGAATGTGCACTGCCTGCCGAGTTGGGACAAAGCGCATGCTTGAAGTTCTCGAGCGCATCACCCGTGGCGAAGGTCAAGTTGGCGATATCGAACTTCTCGAAGAACTCGGCGAAACCATTCAAGAAACTGCGATGTGCGGTTTGGGTCAATCTGCGCCAAATCCTGTATTAAGCACGATTCGATTTTTCCGTGAAGAGTACGAAGAACATATTAAAAACAAATTTTGCCGTGCCGGCGTTTGCTCCGACTTATTTATTTCTCCTTGTGAAAATGCCTGCCCTGCCAATGTAAATGTTCCGGGTTATCTTGCGCTTGTTGCAGCAGGTCGTTTCATCGATGCATACGATTTGATCAAGCAGGAAAATCCTTTCCCTGCAGTTTGCGGGCGTATTTGCACACATCCATGCGAGCTCAAGTGTCGTCGTGCTTCAACCGATGAGGCCGTAGCTATTTGCGATTTGAAGAGATTCGTTGCAGACTATGCACATAAACATGAAAAGCTTCAGCCCAATGCTACTGCATTTCCAAAAAATGGCAAGAGTGTTGCAATTATAGGCGCGGGTGCATCCGGTCTCACGTGCGGATACTATCTGGCTCGAATTGGCTATACCGTTGATATCTACGAAGCACAGCCTGTTGCGGGCGGCGTCTTGGCATTTGGAATTCCTGAGTACAGACTTCCTAAAAAAATTCTTGACCATGAAATTCAGCTTATTTCAGAGGTCGGCGTAAACATAAATCTTAACGCCGATATCAGCAAGGATGCTAATTTTAAAAACTTAAGACTGCTTTATGATTCTGTCTATATCGCGACCGGAACCCAATTCCCTCAGAAGGTAAATATCCCGGGCGAAGATTTGCCGGGCGTGCTGCCTGGAATCGATTTCCTTAAGGATGTAAATCTGCACCATGAGGTAACTCTTGGCAGTACTGTTGCAGTCATCGGCGGAGGCAATACAGCTATTGATTCTGCGCGAACAGCTCTAAGATGCGGTGCTCATAAAGTAATTATTCTCTACAGAAGAACTGTTGATTCTATGCCTGCATATGAGCCTGAAATTCATGAGGCCATTGAAGAAGGAATCGAGATCATGGAGCTTGTTGCACCTGTCAATTTCATCGAAGGCAAGCACGGACGCATTGAAAAAGTTGAGTGTGTCAAAATGATGCTTGGCGAATTTGATGGCTCGGGCAGAAGGAAATCCGTGCCGGTTGAGGGATCAAATTTCTTTATCGATGTGGATGCAGTGATACCGGCAGTCAGCCAGTATTCCGATCTTCCATTTGTCAGCACTGACGAAATCGAAATAACTTCATGGGGTACTTTTGTTGTTAATAATGAAACAATGATGACAACGATGAAGGGAGTATTTGCGGGCGGCGATGTTGCAAGAGGACCTGATACCGTTATCAGTGCAATTGCCGATGGCAAGAAGGCTGCGATTTCAATTGATTTGTATCTCGGCGGCAAGGGCAAGTTGAACAAAGGCAAGCCTATCGACATTCCTGACAAATTTGAGGATGACGAAATTGAAGCTCTCAAACGTTTCCCACTTGAGATGCTTTCGCCTGAAAAACGTAAGAATTCTTTTGACGAAGTTGTTTTAGGATATCATAAATTAAATGCAATGGCTGAGGCAATGCGTTGTCTACACTGTGATAGGAGGTAAGTGAATAATGATTAACTTAGTAATTAACGGTAAACCGATTTCAGTTGCCGAAGGAACTACAATAATGAATGCGGCCAAGGCGCACAATATCAGTATTCCAAACCTGTGCTATCTCGAAGGTATTCACAAAATCGGGTCTTGCAGAATTTGTGTTGTTGAGGTTAAGGGTGCCAAGACTTTGCAGGCGTCGTGTATGACAATGGCGGCTGAGGGCATGGAGGTTAATACCAATTCTGATAAAGCGCGCAAAGCTCGCAAGGTTTTGTACGAGTTGCTGCTTTCGGATCATTCTAAGGATTGTTTGAGTTGCAAACGCAACCAGACGTGCGAGCTCCAAGAACTCGGCAAGACTCTGGGAATTGAGGAGACTCGGTTTGAGGGTGCTCATTCTGATCATGTTATTGATACTTCAGTTTCGATTACGCGCGATATGTCAAAATGTATTTTGTGCAGAAGGTGCGTTACGGTCTGCAATCAGGTTCAGGGTGCGGGAATATTGAACGCTCAGAACAGAGGGTTTAGTACAGTAATCGGTCCGGCTATGGACTTGCCTCTCGGCACAGTCAATTGTGTTTTCTGCGGACAATGTACTGTTGTGTGTCCGGTTGGTGCGCTTAAAGAAACTGATTCGATTCAAAGTGTTTGGGCTGCACTAAATGATAAGAACAAGCGTGTTGTGGTTCAGGTTGCTCCTGCAATCAGAGTTGCGCTTGGTGACGAATTTGGTTTTGAACCCGGAACACAAGTCACAGGCAAGCTGGCTGCAGCACTTCGTGCGCTTGGATTCAATGATGTGTTTGATACCAACTTTGCAGCCGACCTTACAATTATGGAGGAAGGTACCGAGCTTCTCGGCAGAATAAAAAGTGCCTTGACCGGCGAACCGGCTGTGCTTCCGATGATTACGAGTTGCAGCCCGGGATGGATCAAGCATATTGAACACACTTATCCCGAACATCTTGATAATTTATCATCATGCAAATCACCTCATACAATGCTGGGTGCTTTGGTCAAATCTTATTACGCTGAAAAAATCGGCGCTAAACCACAGGATCTTTTCGTTGTATCAGTTATGCCTTGCACAGCCAAGAAGACTGAGATTGCACGCAACGAGATGAAGAATGACGGCGTTCCGAATGTTGATGCCGTTCTAACAACAAGAGAACTTGCTTCAATGATTAAAGAAGGCGGCATTGATTTCAAGGGACTTCCTGACGAAGAATTTGACAGTCCTTTGGGAATGTCAACCGGAGCCGCAGATATTTTTGGTATGACCGGCGGTGTTATGGAAGCTGCTTTGCGTACAGTGTATGAAATTATTACAGGACGCGAGCTGCCGTTTGATGGTCTGCATGTAACACCAATTGAAGGCTTTGACCAAGTTAAAGAAGCGACAGTTAAACTTGAAAATGTTGTTGATGAATATAAGTTCCTTGAGGGTGTCGAAGTTAAGGTTGCTGTTACGAGCGGAGTCAGGGGTGCCAATATTCTCATGGATCAAATTGCCAAGGGCGAATCGCCATATCACTTTATCGAAGTTATGGGTTGTCCGGGTGGTTGCATCATGGGCGGAGGTCAGCCTCGTTCAAGCGATCCTGATGTAAGAACAAAACGTTTAAAAGGTATTCTCGCTGAAGACGAAGGCAAAGCTCTTCGTAAATCACATACCAATCCATACGTTACAGAAATGTATGAGCAGTTTCTCGAACATCCAAACAGCCACAAGTCTCATGACTTGTTACACACTCATTATGTGAAGCGCGGAGAATTCAACGAACTAACCGACGAGGAATTTGTTGTTGATACTCTAAGATCTTCGAAAAAATTAAGAGTGCCGATCGGTTCAATACCTGATTATTGTCCGTCTGGCCAATCCTCAAATCGCAAGATGCATGAGGATCTCGAGTCGGTTAAGATACTCGCTCTTGAAGCCGAGAATACCAGAGTTAAGAAAGAACTCGACGATGCACTCGAAACAGTAGACCTCCTAAAGAAAGTAATCGTCAACAACAAAAAACCCAAATGATACAGGGGACGTGATACAGGGGACGGTTCCTTGCTACAAATAATATTTTCCAACAAAAAACCCGCAAGTGACTTGCGGGTTTTGTACTTATGATGACTTATTGAAAACTTCGTTTTATTTGATACCTTCGAAGCATTCGTCGATGTGTTCTTTGGAATATTTGCTCTTGGTAAATAATTGAACAACTATTGTAACAACTATCGAAACTAATAGAGCAATAACTATCGGATCAACATATTGCAGCAGTGAGTCTTTGCCTGCCAATGTGTTAGTTCCAAACAACCAATTACAGATTTTCATTGCTGCTGATTCCTTTGAGTGAATAAACATCATCCACAAAAGACTGGACGAGAAACCCGCAACCATTCCGGATATAGCAGCAACCTTGCTAAGCTTTTTGAAATAAAGTGCCCCGACGTACAGTGGAAGGAATGCCGCAACGCATAGTCCAAAGAACAATCCTGTGCTTATTGCAATAGAATCGTTCCATACATTAGGAAGTATGAATGCCAAAAAGATCGTAAATACAATTGCAATCAGCATACCAATACGAGTCGTTAACATCGCCTTCTTAGGATCCTTGTCATTCATTTTCAATATGTCTCTGCTAACAGCTGTTCCGATTGCATGAAACAAAGAACTCATCGTTGACATTCCAGCCGATAACAACACAACAAGGAAAACTGTCAAAAACCATTCGGGCATATTTGATTTTAAAAATAAGGGAATTATGTTATCAGTGCTCCCGGCTGCAGCTGTAAAAGCAATCTTA
>JANYKE010000225.1 GCA_025361685.1 Eubacteriales bacterium
CATGCACCTAAAATATCCGGTGGTAATAGCAAGGAGGGTACACCTGTTCTCATACCGAACACAGCAGTTAAGCTCCTTAGCGCCGAAGATACTTGGATGGTAACGTCCCGGGAAAATAGGACATTGCCGGATTTATATGAAGGAGACAGGTCACACCTGAAATTCTTCACGAGAAGTAATAGAGCAGTATTGCAAAACATCAAAGCATATGATATTATTGCAACGCAAGGTAATAAATGGAGGTGTTCCAAGTGGGTATTGCAAAAATTGTGTTAACAGTATTTCAAATTGTACTAGCAGTTTTTTTGGTTGGTTTTATATTATTCCAATCCGGCAAGCAGCAAGGGCTTTCAGGCGTTATAGCAGGAAGTGCCGAAACATTTTTTGGTAAGGGCAAGACTAAAACAGCAGATAAAATGCTGAAAAAGTTTACAGCAATATCAGCAATTCTGTTTTTGATAACATCTATTGCTTTGGAATTCATTATTACAACTCCACAGGTATAATATCCAAACAAAATAATACAATAATGAAAATCTCCAAGCATATTTGGGGATTTTTTTTTAACAGGAGAAACGATGGGAAAAAAGAAAAAGCAATTGCAACATGAAATTGCAACAAGTGAAGATAGAATAAAACTAAAAGAAAATATATTGCTGCTTATTAACAGTGAAACTTATGTTGCAATGAAGAAAAATGAAATAGCACAGTTTATGGATATTGAAGAAAAGCAACTCGTGGATTTAGAAAAGGCGCTTAATGAATTGATTGAAGAAGGGTTCATTGCAAAAAGCAAAAAAGGCAGATATGTTTCTTCATCAATCACGAAAATTGTAAGAGGCAAGTTCAGAAGCAGCGGTCGTGGATTTGGATTTGTTCTTCCGGATGAAAAGGATGAGGATGTTTTTGTTTCGGGCACAAATGCAAATGGCGCAATGAATGATGATATTGTATTGGCAAAAGTAACAAAGGAATCAATCACATACACTGATGGAAGAGCTAAAAAGAAAAGAGAAGGCGAAATATATAAAATTGTTTCGCGCGGAACAAAACAAATTGTTGGCTCTTTTCAAAAGAGCAAAAACTTTGCATTTGTATTGCCGGACAACAAAAGATTCGATAGCGATATTTATATTCCGATTAAATATGTCGGCGATGCAAAGGATGGCGATAAGGTTGTTGTTGAAATTACAGTATGGCCAAAAAATGAAAAAAGAGCAGAAGGCAAAATTGTTAAAGTGCTCGGAAATTATAAAGAAACCGGCGTTGATGTATTGTCGGTAATATATTCCTTTGGGATCCCCGTAGAATTTCCGCCTGAAGCTATCAAACAAGCAGAAGAGATACAACAAGGAGTTACAAATAACGATATTGCCGATAGACGCGATATCAGAAGTCAAAGGCTTGTCACAATTGATGGCGAGGATGCTAAGGACCTTGATGATGCTGTATCAATTCAGATTTTAGACAACGGATTGTACAGACTAGGAGTACATATTGCTGATGTCAGCAATTATGTCAGAGAAAACACACCACTTGATGATGAAGCTTTCAATCGGGGAACAAGTGTATACTTTGCTGACAGAGTTGTTCCAATGCTTCCTGAAAAACTGTCAAACGGAATATGCAGTCTAAATCAACAAGTTGACAGATTGGCATTTTCGGTAACAATGGACATCGACGGTGCCGGCAATGTTGTGGGACATGAAATTTTTGAGAGTGTAATAAATGTTAAACATAGAATGACATATAATGATGTATATAATATTTTAGAAAATGATTCACCTGAGTTAATTGAAAAGTATGGTGACTATTGTGATGATTTCAGACTTATGAAAGAACTGTCTTTTATTCTCAAATCGCGAAGAGATGAAAGAGGCTCAATTGATTTTGATTTCCCTGAAGCAAGAATAATTCTTGACGAAGATGGAAAACCGATTGAAATCAGAAAACGCGAAATGACTATTGCCAACAAAATTATCGAAGAATTTATGCTTCTGTGCAACGAGACAGTGGCTGAAAGATTTGAATGGCTGGACGTGCCCTTTGTATATAGAATACATGAAGAACCCGATGTTGACAAGATTGCAAATTTTCTTAAATATGCTATAACGGTAGGTGTTGACGCAGGCAAACTGAGTGGTACACAGAATATTCATCCTAAAATGTTTGGGAAAATATTGAGACAAATTAAGGGTACGGAAAGAGAAAAAATCATTAGTACAATGCTTCTGCGCTCATTGAAAAAGGCAAGGTACAGTGATAAAAATGCAGGACATTTCGGACTCTCGTCAAAAAGTTATTGCCATTTTACATCACCAATCAGAAGATATCCCGATCTGCAGATTCACAGAATAATGAAGGAACATATTCACGGGATGCTTGACGAAGACAGAATGAACTATTATAAATCTATTTTGTTTGAGCGAACAAATCATTGTTCTGAACGCGAGGTAAGTGCCGAGGAAGCTGAACGCGAGGTTGAAGATATCAAAAAGGCCGAGTATATGAAGGAATTCATTGGGGATGTTTTCGACGGAATAATTTCCGGAGTAACTTCGTTTGGAATGTTCGTTGAACTTGATAATACTGTTGAGGGACTTATTAGAGTTGATAATATGAATGATGATTATTACGTTTACGATGAGGTTCATTTAAAATTAACCGGTGAACGTAAAGGGAAAATTTTCCAAATCGGAAATAAAATTAAGGTTGTCCTCGTTTCAGTGAATATAAGCGAAAAACAAATTGATTTTTGTATTTACGATGAAGAAGCACCGGATAAAATTAATCTTGAAAAACAAAAATATATACCAAGAATTCAGAGAAAGAATCTTGCGAGTAAGCGAAAAAGAAAAAATAAAAAAATCTAACACAATTGCATTAGATTTTATGATGTTGAACTTGTGCGATGATAAAAAATATGAAATATTAGATTAAATATGTTTTGATATCGTCATACAGATCATCACATGAATCGCTATGAACGTCAACTTTTATTGGGCTACTAAGATCTAAACTGAAAATACCCATAATTGATTTAGCATCAACGACATATCTGCCGGTTGAAAGATCGATTTCATAATTATACTTGTTAACAGTATTGACAAAATCTTTAACGTCATCAATAGATTTGAGCAAAATGGTAAATGTCTTCATATCGTTTGAATCCTTTCTTGAAAGCAAATATCTAGTAAAATATTGTACTTTCGATTAAAATAAGTTATTATAAATGCGTAATCTATATGCATTTTTAGACAGCACTCACTGCCAAACACATTTTATACACATATACGCTATATGTCAAGGGGAAGAACAAAATTATGAGTAAAAGCATAGCTTTCTACACGCTTGGATGCAGAGTGAATTATGCAGAGACAGTTGCAATTGAAGAACTCTTCATTAATTCCGGATACTATGTAGTTGAGTTTGACGGATATGCGGATATATATATAATAAACACATGTACAGTTACAGGAATCAGTGAGCGCAAATCACGAAACATCATCAGGCGTGCCAAGAAAAATAATCCAAATGCAGTTGTAGTTGCTGTGGGATGTTATGCTCAAATGTCGCCCGATGAAATTGCTTCAATTGACGGAGTAAACATTGTCGTCGGAACAAAAGACAAGAGCCGCATCGAGCAGCTTGTATCAAACTTCATTTCGGGAAGCGAAAAGAATATTGATATTGTTTCAGATATTTCTACAGTGACGAATTTTGAAAATATAGCTCCCGGAAAATTTTCAGATAGATCAAAAGCTTTCCTGAAAATTCAAGATGGTTGCAATAATTTTTGTTCGTACTGCATAGTACCATTTGCCAGAGGGCGTTCAAGAAGCAAACCGATGAATGATATTTTATGTGAGGTAAGGGAACTTGTTGGAAACGGATACACAGATTTTGTTTTAACGGGCATTCACTTAGCATCATATGGCAAGGACTTGGATGACAATGAGATGCAGAGAGAAAATCTAACATCTGTCATAGAACAGGTCGGAAGTATTGACGGGATTAGAAGAGTAGCAATTGGTTCGCTTGAACCCGGATTTGTAGATGAAGATTTTTTGAACAGAGTTTCAAAGGTATCCGCATTTGCACCACACTTTCATTTATCATTGCAAAGCGGAAGTGACAGTATTTTGAAAACAATGAATCGAAAGTACACTGCGAAAGAATTTTCAGACAAAACAAAACTGATAAGAAATTATTTTCCAAATGCGGGAATCACAACTGATATAATTGTTGGATTCCCAACGGAAAGTGAAGAGGATTTTGAAAAGACAATTGAAGTAGCAAAAGAAAATAGATTTTCTTGGATACACGTTTTTAAGTATTCGCCTAGGAAAGGAACAGCAGCATACGATTTTGAGGGAAAAGTTCTCGGTGAGGTAAAGGATA
>JANYKE010000231.1 GCA_025361685.1 Eubacteriales bacterium
TAAGATTGAAGACCCTGAATATTATGTAGTTGCTCAGACCGCTCCTGCTGTTCGTATTTCGCTTGGTGAAGAGTTTGATATGCCAATTGGTACAAAGGTTACCGGTAAAATGGTTTCGGCCATGAGAAGACTTGGATTTGATAAAGTTTTTGATACAGACTTTTCAGCAGACCTCACGATTATGGAAGAGGGCAATGAACTTATCGAAAGAATAAGCGGCGGAGGAAAATTGCCTCTCATAACTTCGTGCAGTCCGGGGTGGATAAAGTTCTGCGAACATTATTATCCTGACTTCCTTGATAATCTTTCAACCTGCAAATCACCGCACATGATGATGGGTGCAACAGTTAAATCATATTTTGCCGAAAAGATGGAAATTGATCCTTCAAAAATATTTGTTGTATCTGTAATGCCCTGCACAGCCAAAAAATTTGAAGCAGCCAGACCTGAAATGCAGGTGGATGGACGCCGCGACGTAGATGCCGTAATAACAACCAGAGAGCTTGCCAAGATGATCAAGCAAGCCGGCGTTGATTTTGTTAATCTTGAGGATTCTGAGTTTGACAATCCGCTGGGTGAATCATCAGGCGCAGGCCTGATATTTGCTGCAACCGGCGGCGTAATGGAAGCATCACTGAGAACCGTTTACGAAACACTTACAGGCAAAGAGCTTACCAGCGAAAATATTGACTTTATCGATGCCAGAGGAGTCAAAGGTATAAAGGAATTTTCTGTTAAAATAGGTGACCTTACAATCAATGCCGCAGTAGTAAGCGGACTTGCCAATGCATCAACAGTACTCGACTCAATTCGCTCAGGTGAAAAGCAATACCACTTTATTGAAATGATGGCGTGCCCCGGTGGATGTGTAACGGGCGGCGGTCAGCCCATTCAACCTGCTCCTGTGAGGAATATTATTGATCTCGCCGCGGAACGTGCTAAGGCAGTATATGCAGCTGACAAGGAGCTTCCAATCAGAAAGTCTCATGAAAATCCCTCTATCAAAAGAGTGTACAGTGAATTTTTTATTAAGCCCGGCAGTCACAAAGCGCACAAGTATCTTCATACTCATTATGAAGAAAGAGAAAACTATCCTGAAATGGAGTGATAAAATGAAAAAGCAACTTAAACCTTCAACCATGCTTGCACCTGTACCGGCATGTATGGTGTCTTGCAAAAGGGGAGACGAGCCCGCCAACATTATTACTATTGCCTGGACAGGGATATGTAACTCCGATCCTGCAATGGCATATATTTCTGTCAGAAAGAGCAGGTATTCGCATTCAATCATTAAAGAGTCCGGTGAGTTTGTAATTAACATGCCTTCATCCAAAATGGTTTGGGAGACAGACTGGTGCGGAGTTAAGTCGGGACGTGATGTAGATAAGTTTAAAAAGTGCAAGCTAAAAGAAGAACCTTCTAATGTTGTGAGTGCACCCGGAATAAAGGGTTGCCCGGTTTCAATCGAATGTAAGGTTGTGAATATAATCGAACTTGGCTCACACGATATGTTTCTAGGCGAAATAGTATCAGTAAATGTTGACGAGTGCATTATTGATGATAAGGGAGCGGTGCATATTGAGGATGCAAATTTAATTGCCTATTCACATGGTGACTACTATGGCATGACCAAGTATCTTGGATTTCACGGATGTTCTGTGGCTAAAAAGCAAAACGTTAAGAGAGGCAAAGCAAAGGCTGCTGTTAAGCAAAACGAACAAAGGAAAAAGAAATAATAAGTAAAACATTATGACATAAAAAGACCTGCTGATTATTGCAATCGGCAGGTCTTTTTTTCTATTGTTGTAAATTATAATTTTGGAACACGAACCTTTTTGAGTCTGGCAAACCTTGGAAGGCTGTCTTCCATTGGAGGAGCTGATTCGCCCTGAATAAGTGGCATTGCATATCGAACAAAATCTTCGGTAACAAAGTTGCCGTCTTTTGTAATCCATTCATCAGGAACGACTTTCTCGAAGTTAGCTACCTTTGATAGTTCAACAAGCTTTGTATTGCAGACATAGTTTGCACCCGGGGCTCTTTCAAATGCAACCATGAAATCAGACTTGCCTTCAACCGCAGCACGAACAGCAGTTTGTCCTGCCGAAAATGATTCGTTAACATCAGTCAATGAGGCACAATGTGCCGCGCTTCTCTGAAGCAAACTGTATTCGATTCCGCGCACTTTGCAGCCGATTCTGTTCTTAACTTCGTTAGCGAGGAATACTGCAACGCCGCTTAACTGTTTGTGTCCGAATGCATCAACATGAAGTGAGTCTTGATTAAGTTCCGGAATATATCTGCCATCAGGAGTCTTCGTTCCCTCAGACACAACGGCAATAACCTTGCCGGTTCTGTCGTAAACAGCTTTGACATCATCAATAAACTTGTTAAGGTCAAGAGCTCTTTCAGGAAGATAGATCAGGTCAGGTCCACAGCCCTTGGATGCTGCGAGTGCAGAGGAAGCTGTAATCCAGCCAGCATTTCTGCCCATTGTCTCAATAATCGTAACCATTCCAATATCATAAACTCTTGCATCAAGAAACACTTCCATTGTTACGGTCGCAACAAACTTTGCGGCGCTTCCGAATCCCGGCGTGTGGTCCGTGCCAAACAAGTCATTGTCAACAGTCTTCGGAACGCCCATAACGCGGCACTCGTAACCTGACTTTTGAAGATACTTGCTAATCTTGTTGCAGGTATCCATCGAATCATTTCCACCATTGTAGAAAAAATATCTTATGTCATATTTTTGAAATACTTCAAGTATTCTTTTGTAATCGGTATCATCAACTTCAACATCTTTCAATTTGTATCTGACAGAACCCAAAGCCGAAGATGGGGTAGTCTTGAGCAATTCCAGCTCGTACGAATCTTCTTCGCCCATGTCATAAAACATCTCTTCCAGAATACCTTTGATTCCGTGAGCTGCTCCGTAAACCTTTGTAATACAATCTTGCTTAATTGCTTCCGTGAAAACACCCGCGGCACTAGCGTTAATAACCGATGTTGGTCCGCCCGACTGTCCGAAAATGCATGCACCTCTTAATTCACTCATTTGAAAACCTCCTAAGAAATTCAATAATTACGCACCATAATAATATACCATACCCTATGGCGAATTTCAAACAGAATCAGAACAACAACTTGACACCGTCTTACAATTTACTAAGGTTTGACAAATGCAAAAGGGATGTGATAATATTCGGGTGGAAAGTTTAATATGTTAAATGTGGGGTGCAAGGGAAGCCGGTGAGATTCCGGGACAGCTACCTCTACTGTAATTGCAGACGAAGCGCTATCAATATCCACTGAAGAATTCTTCGGGAAGGAAGCGCAGAGAATGAAGCATAAGTCAGGAGACCTACTTACATTTTTCATGACAACCTCGGGTTTGGAGGGAGCATGATTTGCAATCACTATATGCAGATTCTGAAGTTCCTGTCCATCTTCGTGGCAGGAACTTTTACATTTCATAAAATCATGGAGGACAAGACATGAAAAGGGCAGGATCAAAGGCAGGATTAATGGCAGGATCAAGATTGAGAAGTTTAGTATCGGCAGGTTTAGTTTTAGCAATGGTAATATCATTATTTGCATCAACAACATTTGTACAGGCACAAGTGCAAGCACAAGCAGTAAGCGACAACGAGGTATTAGGTTCAATTGTAAATGTTATGGACGGATTCATAGGAAGCAGCCA
>JANYKE010000111.1 GCA_025361685.1 Eubacteriales bacterium
CCAAACCGCGCAAAATTTCTGCCAATTGATCTATCTCATCCTTAATAATTCTTTCTGTCACACACCAAAGAATACAGTCTTTCAATTCTCCCTCAAGAGGCTGGCCGCCAAGAATATCCTTGGCCTCAAGTGCAGCCATCACCTGCTCAACAGGAATCGGACATCGCGTAACAAACTCGTGAAAGAATGGCCGATCAAAAACGATATCAAAACCTTTTATCTCAGATATTTTTTGGGAAGCATATGCTGCTTTCGAGTGACATTGATTGGCAATCGTAACCATCTCTGCAGGACCCATTGCTGCCATATAAATTGCGGCTGTCAGAGCACAGTGAGCTTGGTTTGAACAAATGTTGCTGCTTGCTTTTTCGCGGCGAATGTGTTGCTCGCGGGCTTGCAAAGTCAGCACAAAAGCACGACGACCATCTATGTCAGTTGTCTGCCCGACAATCCTGCCCGGTAGCTTTCTTATCATGTCCGTCTTGCATGCCATGATGCCAAGATATGGGCCGCCGAAAGACAACGGAAGTCCCAGCGGCTGTCCTTCGCCAACTGCAATATCTGCGCCGCACTCGCCGGGCGTTTTTAGAATTGCCATTGCAATCGGATTGAAACCCATAATGAATTTTGCGCCGACTCCATGAACAAGTTGTGAAATCGAATCGCCATCCTCAACTATTCCAAAATAATTTGGCTGCTGTACATATAGACACGAGACATCATTTGCAAGCAAATTCTTCAATGCATCCAAATCAGTCGCACCGGCATTTTGCGGAACCTTCAGCAATTCAATATGCGACATTTTGCAATACGTTTCGACAACCTTCAGCAGATAAGGATTTGTTGTTTCCGAGATCAAAGCCTTCGGACGTTTTTTATCTTTGCACATCAAAAAAGCTTCGCCGGCTGCAGTCGCACCATCATAAACAGATGCATTCGATGCGTCCATTCCGGTTAAGTCACAAATCATTGTCTGATATTCAAATATTGTTTGAAGAAGTCCCTGGCTTATTTCCGGCTGGTACGGAGTGTATGCTGTAACAAATTCTTCCTTGGAAGCCAGATGTGATACAATCGCCGGAATATAATGCTTATATGCACCTGCTCCGCGAAAGACCGTGCGAAAATATTTGTTGCGCCTTGCCATATCGCCCATAAATGTGAGCACTTCCATTTCGCTCATACCGCCGGGCATATCGAGTTCATGATTCAATTTAATTTCAGCAGGGATGGAATTAAATAACTCGCCAATGTTTTTCTTGCCAATATAGTCAAGCATTTTTCGTTTGTCATCGTCAATTGATGGCACATAATATCCCATGAAATCCTCCGCGTTCTAGTCACATAATTTTGAATACGATGCTGCATCAAGCAGATTCTCAATATCGTCTTCCGTAACACCGCTAAGCTCAACAATCCATGCCTCGTATGGTGCTGTATTAATCAATTCGGGAGCATCCGCCAGAGCAGTGTTAACAGCCGTAATCATTCCGCCTACAGGACAGACTACATCCGAAACCGCTTTAACTGATTCAACATCTGTTAGCACATCTTCGGCTGCAAATTCATCTCCTACACTTGGAAGATTGACATAGACAATATCACCGAGCTGCGATTGTGCATAATCAGTCAGTCCAATTTTCACTTTGCCGCCTTCAATTTCTTTTATCCATTCATGAGATGCCGAATAGCGTAGGTCATTTCGTAAATCCATTTTTTTATACCTCCGAAAAAATTTTTATTTTACTCTTTTGTATAATGGAAGCGGAACGATTTCAACTGCAAGTCGTCTTCCGCGAACATCAGCCTCTAACAATTTGCCGACCTCAGAATGCTTTACTGTGACAATACCCATTGCCATTGCGGCACCAAGGTATGGACAAAATGTACCCGAAGTAACAAATCCGATTTCCTTTTTGCCAATGTAAAGTTTTGCTCCCTCGCGAACTATACCTTTATCAACAACTTTTAAGCCAACGCGTATGCGCTTGACCTTTGTTTTTTTGGTCAAAGCTTTTTTGCCGATGAAATCTTCTTTGTCAAGCTTGACAAACATCGCAAGTCCGGCTTCAAATGGGTTAATATCCTCGCTCATTTCGTGACCGTACAGCGGCATTGATGCCTCAAGTCTGAGAGTGTCACGCGCACCGAGTCCGCAAGGAACCAGTCCGACATCGTTGCCCGCATCCAGAATCATGTCCCAAAGTTTTAATATGTTTCCGCGGCTTGAATAAATTTCATACCCATCTTCACCGGTATATCCGGTTCTTGAAACGTTGCACGGAACACCGCCGATAATCATCGAGTCGTCAAATGTATAATATTTTGACGGCAGCGGATATGGTGAAAGTTTATTAAGAATTTCGGTCGCGAGAGGACCCTGCAGAGCAATTTGCGCAACTCTGTCAGAATCGTCGATGCATGTTATATCGCCTTTAATAAGGTGGCTGTTAATCCATTCGAAATCTTTGGCACGATTGGAAGCATTCACAACAAGCATATATTTTTCAGAATCAATCTTATAGACTAGGAGATCATCGATAATTCCGCCATCATCATTGCACATAAGGGTATACTTAA
>JANYKE010000049.1 GCA_025361685.1 Eubacteriales bacterium
AATTTTATGACTTTATGAATTTAGCTGCAGGATTTCCGAATGGAATAATACCGTATAATGTTGATAAAAACTGGAATAAAAAACAATGGTATTTGTTTGAAAAAAACCAAATAGAAAATTCAAAAGATAAAGAAATTTTTGTTGATGAACATACGATGAGAGTTACAGTTGAAATAAAATTAAACATTAAAGAAAGGGAAAAGTTTTTTAAAACATCAGCCTACCAAACCATCATTGCAATGGGATGGAAGGATGCTTCGCAATACACTTATAATGTTGAGATAAGCCCAGGGGTTTTTGAAGAAAGAGTTTCAAGAGAAACTCTTTCAGATTTCTTTATTAGCTTTGAAAAAAGCAGAGATGGATATAGTAGAGGCCAATCAATTGAGGAAGCACTTAATGTTATTAGAAAAATCATGGAAAACAAAAATACCGGAAACGCATATCTTCAAGTTGATAGTACACCTGCATAGCAAAAATTTGTAGTGATAGTTTATTTGTAAAATTTTCACCAGTTATGTGTTGGAATGCGGTGGTTTTATAAGAGAGAGTTTTTGTAGTGTCATATGCATGAAAATCTTCTCCAAAACGTTATTTAAATTATTTAGTTAAGTTTCTTTGTCTGAATATTTCGTACAATACTATACCGCCCGCAACAGATGCATTTAGTGAAGAAATTTTGCCGGTCATCGGAATGTTGACAAGAATATCACACTTCTCCGAAATCAATTTACCCATGCCAAAACCTTCGCTGCCGATAACCAAGCATATTGGCATTTTGAAATCTGCATTGTAAAAAATTTCTCCCTCGCCGGTTTCTGTTCCGACAATCCATAGACCTGCATCTTTTAATGTGGAAATTGTTGTAGCGAGATTTGAAACTCTGGCAACAGGAACATGTTCCATGGCTCCTGCTGATGCCTTTGCCACCATACTGCTTAGTGAAACCGAGCGACGCTTGGGAATAACAATACCATGCGCACCTACAGCATCGGCAGTTCGCAAAATAGCACCAAAGTTTTGGACGTCTGTTATTTCATCAAGCAAAATAATAAAAGGCATTTCATTTTTCTCAGCGGCAATCGCCAAGATATCTGCAATTTCAACATATTCTTTAGGTGATACAAATGCAATTATGCCTTGGTGCGAACGTGTTGTTGACATCCTATCGAGCGACTGTTTGTCAACCTCCTGAATCATAATGCCTTGCTTTCTTGCATCGGAAATAATGCGCCTGATGGAACCTTCCTTTTCACCGCGCTGAACAACAATCTTGTTAATCGGACGTCCGGACTTCAATGCCTCGAGGCAAGGGTTGCGTCCCTCAATTCTGTCATCGGCTTCATCCGGAACAAGAGAGCCATTATCTAAACTTTTATAATCCCGATTATTGTCTTTCTTATAATCTTTTTTAAAATCTTTTTTGTCGTATGCCATGATTATCCGTTTCCTATAAAATTATTTTGGCCGCAGCAAAAAGTATTTCGCTAAGTCGGTCATATCTTTTTTCTAAATACAAATATCCTATCAATGATTCAAAAGCGGTTGCGTGTTTATATTCGAGAACATTGGCGTTCTTGGGAATTGTTCCGGACTTGGCATTGCGTCCTCGGCGAATAACATTGCCTTCCTCCTCGGAAAAAGTTATTTGCTCCGGAAGCTCTTTTAGAATTCGTGCCTGGACGGAAGCCTTAACAAAACGAACCGACTTTTGATGCAACTTGTGTGTGGAAACGTTGCCCTCCGAAAGCGCAAGCGTGCGAACGAAAACTTCGAAAACTGTGTCGCCGATAAACGCAAGTGCAAGCGGTGAAAAACCGGCAGTATCCGGAAAGGATGTGCCGGTTGCATCGTTTACAGTCTTGAAAATGTTATCAAATAAATTTGCGTTAATCATCCTGTATAAATCCTAACTTATATTGGTCTGACTTTTTGTCCATCGCTCGAATCTTCAACGAGATAACCCATAGACTTAAGCTTGTCGCGTATCTCATCAGACTTTTTGAAATCGCGATTGGTACGAGCCTCTTGTCGTTCGGATAAAAGATTTGTAATCTCCGCAGGCATATCTGTTTTGTCAGAAAAACCTGCAGTAGATTTTAATTCTGCACTGTTGAGGTCAAGGCTTAACACCTTATCGGCGAGCAGCAGGAAGCAGAAAATATTTCTGTCCTTTTGCGGAGAACGTACGGCATTCCATATCACGCCAAGTGCTTTAGGTATATTGAGGTCATCATTAATTGCCTCGTTGAATTCATTTTCATATTGCGAAGCATCAACAACAGCTTGTTCGGCATACTTATGTTTTGCAGCCTCTTCAAGGAGACGCTTGTACGAAACCTTGGCAGATTCAATTCCTTCCCAGGTGAAATTTAATTTGCTGCCGTAGTTGGCGTTTAAACAAAAATATCTATAATCGAGAGGGGAGTAGCCTTTGTCAGCAAGATCAGAAAGCGTGTATGCAGTACCGATACTCTTTGACATCTTGCCATTATCGACAAGCAGAAACT
>JANYKE010000170.1 GCA_025361685.1 Eubacteriales bacterium
CTGTGCATATTTTGCAATTTGCAAAACTTGGAAGTGTCTATGCTCAAACGGTAGGCGGAATAAGCAATCCAACCGTAGGACTGGTGAATGTCGGAACTGAAGATAGAAAAGGGCCTCCGGCAACAAGAGAAGCCTTTGCGCTTCTTAAGGAATCGAGTCTAAACTTTATTGGCAATATTGAAGGCCGCGATATATTTGGAACAGATGTAGATGTTGCAGTTTGCGATGGATACGTTGGCAATGTTACATTAAAGGTAATCGAAGGAACAGCAAAATTTGCATTTTCAAATATTAAAGAAATATTAACAAAAGGAATTATCAATAAAATTGCCGGTGCAATTGTAAAAAAAGATTTGAAGAAGCTTGTTAAAAAACTTGATTCAAATGAATCAGGTGGAACTCTTTTGCTTGGACTGAACGGATACGTAATAAAATGTCATGGCGATTCATCAATAAGGGGAATTAGCAATTCAGTAATAAAAGCAACAGAATTGTGTAAGTTTGATTTGATTAAAAAAACAGCTGAGGAGTTTGCATTGTGATTCACATTGATAACTACCTCGCTGCTGTTGAGTATTTTTCAAAAATCAGTACGCTGGGCTCTGTCCCGGGACTTGATAGCACCGTAGCTCTACTCGAAGCCTCAGGTAATCCCGAATTCACTTTACCTATTATTCATATTGCCGGAACAAATGGAAAAGGGTCAACTGCATGTTTTATAAGTAATATTCTTACAGCGCAAGGATATGTTGTTGGAACTTTTATTTCTCCGTGGAAAAACAAAATTGAAGAAACAATACAAGTCAACGGCATTTGCATATCTGATTCTGACTTTACAGTATATACTGAAAAAATTGCAAATTTCAGAGATAGTATTTTTACAGGAAGGCATTTGATTGCAACAGAGTTTGAGACTGCATTTGTAATGGCGCTATTATACTTTAAGGATATCAGATGTGACTATGTGGTGATTGAAGTTGGAATGGGCGGACGAATTGATGCTACAAATGCTGTTGAGCGAACATTGATTTCTGTTATTACAGAGATATCGTATGACCATATGAACTATTTGGGTAACGACCTAACGTGTATTGCGTATGAGAAGTGTGGAATAATTAAATGCGGAGGAATAGTTGTATCATATCCGGCGCAAATTGACGAAGTTAAGGAGGCAATTGCGCTTGTCTCCGATGCGATGGCCGCCAGAACTATATATGCGGATTTGTCGTTGCTAAAAATAAAAAGTGAGAGTTTGGAAGAGACGATATTTGATTATGGTGAATTGCTTAATCTAAAAATTAGACTGCCGGGAAGACATCAAGTATTAAACGCTATTACTGCAATCGAAACCGTATTTGCACTGCGTAATCATTTAAATGCATATTGCAGTGACGAGGCAATTGTTAACGGATTATATTCGACGCGACTCAAAGGGAGACTTGAGATTATTGGTGAATCGCCACTAACAATTTTTGATGTTGCTCATAATTACTCAGGGATTTGCGCATTGAGAGCAGCATTGCAGCTTTACTTTACTAACAAGAAAATTATTATTGTTATGGGTGTGCTTGCTGATAAAGAATATGAGAAATGTGTTGAAGAATTATCGAAAGTATCTGATATACTTATTGGTGTCACACCCGATAATTCACGCGCACTTTCTGCCGCAAAATTAGTTGATGTTGCAAGTGGATATTTTAAGGAAGCAATTTGTATGAACAGAACAGCTGATGCTCGTGCATATGCAAAGTCAATTGCAGATGAAGAAACAGTAATTTGTATTTGCGGAAGTCATTATAATTAGCAAATCAAAATCTTAGGAGGACATTATGAACGAGAGAGTTGACGGTAAGATTAAACTGTTGTGTATGTGTGCAGTAATCATTGCATTGGATGTCCTTTTTACAAGGTTTTTTGTAATTATGGCAGGACCATCACTGAGATTTGATATTCAGACGCCTGTTGATGCAATAGGCGGGTATATGTTAGGACCAATTTGGGCATGTATTTCACTTGTTGCTTCCGATGTTTTGACCGGCAACATGTATGGAACATTTTTTATAGGATTTACCTTATCAGCAGCGATCCGTGGGCTTTCTTTCGGATTCTTACTACATAAGAAAAATGTTAGCCCGCTAAAGTTTGCAATTATAGTTGGAGCCGCATTTATACTTATTGACATTTTATTAACAAACCTTTGGCTTTCAATAATGTATGGATCGCCTTATATTCCATTGTTAATCAGCAGATTACTATCCGGAAAGTTAATTTTGCTTGCTGCTGATGTCATTATTGCATTTGCCATTTCAAGATACCTAAAATATTTTGATAAGTTTTTAGTATGATTATCTTTTGATTACACGACCAATTATCAATGTGATCAGATAAAAAACAGAACAATATAAAACGATTGTTGCGCCTGTTGAAGTATTAAGGTAGAAGGCCGTAACAAGTCCTGCAACACCACAGATAATCGCAAAAATAACAGATGTTATCGTATACATTCTCATACCCTTAGAAATGTTTCTCGCAGCAGCTGCGGGAATAACGAGGAAAGAACTGATTATCAGAACGCCGACCCATTTGATTGATAGTGCAACAACAATTGCAATTACAACGGTAAAAATAATTTCAATAGGGAAGACATTAATATTTCTGCTTATTGCAAATGTTTTGTTCAGACTGAGCAATAATAGTTTGTTAAATATGAGAACCCAAAGAACAATCACAACTATGAGAGTTGCCAAGAGCACATATAATTCATTATGAGTTATGCTGAGAATATCACCTGTCAAATAAGAAGTGTATTTACTGAAACTTCCATTCCGAGAAAGCAAGACTATTCCGAGAGCAATTCCTGTTGAGGAAAGAACACCGATTATCGTGTCATTAGAAGAATTACTTATGCTTTTAATTAAGACGATCAGTAGTGCAAAGAGAATCGAAAAAATAATTGTTACCCACAAAATATCTACAATACCAAGCACTACGCCTATTCCTATTCCGGCG
>JANYKE010000190.1 GCA_025361685.1 Eubacteriales bacterium
CTAGTGCAAAGCTTGGTATTGTAGCATTTGCAGCAACACAAAGTGCACAGTATATTAAGGTTACAATGTATGGCAACAGTGGAGTGCAAGCGAACGCATCATATTCTAATGCAACAGAAGTTGCAGCATTTGGACCAAATAGTGTTATTTGATAATTTGATGTTTGGCTCACAGATAGCTAGATGTTCAATTTACGGATAATTTGTGAGTTAGTTTATCAGTTAAAAAGAAGGCTTCGAAATTTGAAGCCTTCTTTTACATTTGTCCGTTTTTAAGGCCGGCATCGATCAGTGCGCGTATATTTCGGCTCATATTTTCCGTAAGAAATGTTGTGGGGAAAGCGCTTGTTGTAATAATCACGTGATCTTTTTTCCCATCGGAAAAAAGATATTTCACAGCCTCCTCAATTTTTTCAGGAGTAGAATTTTCAAGATCATCAAATTGGATATTCCCGGCTAAAGTGATTTTGCCGGCAGTTAAATTTTTTGCCTCAATAAAATCAACATTGCCCGAGGGAGGAGCTTCAACAGGGTCAATCACATCAACACGCTCTTCAAGAAAGCGCGGCAAAATTTCTTTGATATTTCCATGACAGTGAATCTGTGCAAAATGCCCCGCTTCGTGAATGATGTCACAGTATTCCTTTTCATATTTATACACCAACTTATCGTAGACTTCAATTCCATTCATTGGCGGCGTTGCCTGTTCACTCCCCATTATCCGAAAAATAGGACCGAGACCTGCATTAATTCCATTAACAAGATTTCGTTTTTGTCTTGCCGCCGCAACCGAAACCATTTCCTCAATTATTTCGGGATCGGTCAGCGTGGAAATCAAAAACATTTCAAATGTCATTACCGATGACACCGCGATCATCGGCGTATCAACCAAAACAGTCATAGACCCGCTCTCGCCCGCAGCCTCTTGAATCTCAAAAAACTTATCGTATTTTTGTTCCGGACCGTCCTGAGGTATGGAAAGAATTTTTTCCACATCATCAAGAGTATCTACCGGATATTTAAGCGTCCACCAAGTGCTATCGTTCTTGTAGCGTCTTGCCCCTTTGGTAAGAATACCTTTTGGAGTATCGATTTCATCCCAAAACTCTTCATAGGTATCGCTATGTTTAAAAGTCTCCTTGACTCGTCCGGGATCAAAGTTGTTTATCATAAATCTGTTTGATCCGGGCAAGGTTGTCCGCGGAAAAATTTCACAGTTTTTAACATAGTATTTGTGAAGGTCAATCAGGAGCAGATCATTTCTCATCCAACTATTTCTTGAATTTGCAATTGTCTCCCAGGGCATGGAAAATGGACCGTCCAATCTAATCGGAACGCGGTCAGTTTTTTCGCCTCGGATTGTTTTAAGGATTCTCTCTTTGCCTGTCATATCATTCCTCCGAAACAGGGAACGGTTCCTTGTTACACATTTAGCATCATAATGTAGCAAGGAACCGTCCCCTGCTACACACCGATTAATTCTTTTGAATATGGAAGAGTCGCAATCCAATTGCACATAGTGTGCCACTCGTCAAGCTTGTGATTCTTGCGCGAATGATAAATGCTGATCAAAGTTTCATAGTTAAGTGTGCACGTGCGAAGCTGGTTATAGCTTGACGGAAGAAGTTGAATTATATCATACCAATATTGGGTATCTTTTGTTTCCAAATATTTCGTGCGCAGCTCCTCAAGATAGCCGATAAGTTCAATAAGTTTATTTCTTGATTCGTCGCTCATGCGGTCGTGACTGAAGTGGTCGAGCTCAATGATCTGCGTGTGCAGCTTGTGCATTGTGCTTGTCGAGTTGGCAACAGTTCCGATTTTATATGTGTCGAATTCTTTCCACCAGTATAGAGGCGCGTTGATGTCGACAGACACAAATATTTGTCTGAGAAATTTGCGGTGGTCGCTTCCGGCGTGACAAAGTTTTGTTGCAAGTTCAAAATCGTTCGGGCCCAAAATAAAAACGCCTTCTTCTGAATAAGCACTGTCTCCTCTGTCCCAGCTATTCATCGGGTTTCGTGCACCACGCAAAGCATTATCAAAATTCATAACACTTGTATTTTTTATTGTCAGCATTGTTGTGCTCCTCTCGGAAAGAGTAATCAAAAGTAATCAAAAGTAATCAAATGGTAATCAAATGGTAATCTAAAGTAATCAGAATATTACATTTATTATATAGATTATATAGAATTATATCATTTTGTGGAAATATAGCAACAACCCTATTTTACATTTTGGAAACATTTTGGAAATACTTTGTTAACATTTACAAAGTATAATCGTCACATAGAGCAGGCGATACACCTAATAGGTGTGTGGGGCTGGGCCGGACCTTTGTGCATAACACAATCGGACTGGCAGCAGATATATGAAGAGCATTCTTTTTATATAATCTGTGGGACTATACCTTATGAATTTAATAAGATATGGTTTCATGGATTTTTTATTACTGAAAAATGCTTACCGCATTACGGCAAACAAAATCCATGACCGGCGACGGAAAGGATTTTTATTTTTATGGCAAAGTTTAATGGATTTTCAGGAGACTACATAGGACTCAGCGCTGAACAAGTTGACATCCAACACGAAAAGTTTGGGTTTAATGAACTTAAGCCCGAGAAAAAAACAAATTTCTTTTTTAAGGTTTTAATTATTTTAAAGGAACCAATGTT
This sequence comes from Eubacteriales bacterium, assembly GCA_025361685.1. Taxonomy (GTDB): domain Bacteria; phylum Bacillota; class Clostridia; order JANYKE01; family JANYKE01; genus JANYKE01. Next base: position 2,675 of record JANYKE010000190.1, read on the forward strand.
TCTTTTATTAATATGCACATCACTGATATATTTTTTGTTAGGCGAGCCACGTGACG
>JANYKE010000017.1 GCA_025361685.1 Eubacteriales bacterium
ATTCGAGTATAGCGGAAGTTGAGGACAGAACGAGTGTTGTCGAGGGTGATATTACTATTATCGATTTTGAAGGCTTTGACGGAGATGTTGCATTCCCGGGTGGCAAGGGTGACAATTATGAACTTGCAATCGGATCCAATACTTTTATTCCCGGTTTTGAAGAGCAGATTATCGGGGCGGTGGTTGGCACAGAAATCGATGTAAATGTTTCTTTCCCTGAGGAATATCACGAGGCAAGTCTTGCAGGCAAACCGGTTTTATTCAAGGTTACTGTCAATGCAATCAAAGAAAAAAGATATCCAACACTTGATGATGAGTTTGCAAAAGACGTTAGCGAATTTGATACACTCGAGGAATACAAGGCTGACGTTAAAGCTAAGCTTGTTGAGCAGGCAGAAAAGAAAGCTAAGTCGGAGACTGAAGACAAGATTTTCAATGCGCTTGTTGAAGGAACTGATATTGAAATTCCACAGCCGATTATCGATGAAGAAGCCGATGCACTAATGCACAATTTCGATATGGAGCTTCAACACCAGGGACTCAATTTGCAACGATATACCGAAATGATGGGAATGAATCAAGAGACAGTTAAAGAAGAATTCTCAAAAATGGCTATTAAAAATATTAAGATGCGCTTAATCATCGAGGAGATTGGCAAGATAGAAAAAATCGATGTGAGCGAAGAAGACCGCGATAAAGAGATTGAAGCCATTGCCACACAATACGGAGAGACCGACATTGCTAAGTTCAAGGAGACTCTGGGTGAAGAGCAGATGAAATATTTTGAAGACAGTGCCAAGCGCAGAAAGATTAGAGAATTAATTGTTGCACAGGCTAAGGTAAGAGCAGGCAATGATGTTAGCAACGAAGAATAAATTGTTTTGAAGGGGGTTATTTTATGAGTTTAGTACCGATAGTAATTGAACAGACCAGCAGAGGCGAGCGTTCTTATGATATTTTTTCTCGCTTATTGGAAGACAGAATTATTATGTTGAGTGATCAGGTTAATGATGTTACGGCAAGTCTTGTTGTTGCACAGATGCTGTATCTTGAACATGTTGATCCGGAGAAAGATATTCTGCTATATATTAATAGTCCGGGAGGTTCTGTTACAGCCGGGTTTGCAATATATGACACGATGCATCATATCAAGTGCGATGTTTCTACAATATGTGTGGGCATGGCAGCAAGCATGGGAGCATTCTTATTGGCGGCCGGCGCCAAGGGCAAAAGATTTTCGCTGCCTAACAGTGAGATCATGATTCATCAGCCAATGGGCGGTGCACAGGGTCAGGCAACCGATATCAAAATACATGCTGAGTGGATTATTAAAATTAAAGAAAGATTGAATAATATACTTGCAGAAAAAACAGGCCAGTCTATTGACAAAATAAACCTTGATGTTGAGAGAGATTTCTTTATGTCAGCTGAAGAAGCTAAGGCATACGGAATCGTCGATGACGTTATGACTGATAAAAAGTAGAGGGAGACAAGTTTATGCCAAAGAATAATGACAACAAGCCTGTTACTTGTTCGTTCTGTGGAAAAACGCAAGATCAGGTGCAGCGCCTGATTGCAGGTCCAGGCGTACACATATGTGATGAGTGCGTTGAACTTTGCGTTGATATTATCGACGACGAATTCGAAATGTTTGATAAACCGATCGAAGGCGTCAAGAGCAACCTTACTCCGGCTGAAATTACAAGGGTTTTGGATGATTACGTTATTGGGCAGGAGAAGGCTAAGAAGACTCTGGCTGTTGCAGTGTATAATCATTACAAACGAATCAACTCAAAAGTTTCTGTTGATGATGTCGAACTTCAGAAGAGTAACATTTTGATTCTTGGTCCAACCGGTGCCGGCAAGACTTACCTTGCACAGAATCTTGCACGTATTCTAAACGTACCATTTGCGGTTGCTGATGCGACCTCACTTACTGAGGCAGGTTATGTCGGCGAGGATGTTGAGAATATTTTGCTACGATTGATTCAGTCGGCAGACTATGATATCAGACGCGCAGAAACAGGTATCATATACCTTGACGAGATAGATAAGATCACGCGCAAATCCGACAACCCATCAATAACTCGTGATGTCAGCGGTGAAGGTGTGCAGCAAGCGCTTCTAAAAATTCTTGAAGGAACGATTGCATCTGTTCCTCCGCAGGGTGGCAGGAAGCATCCTCACATGGAATTTTTGCAGATTGACACTACCAACATTTTATTTATATGCGGCGGGTCATTTGACGGTCTTGAGAAAATTATTATGGATAGAATAGGTAAGAAGACAATCGGATTCGGCGCTAAAATTGAGAACAGTAAGAATGTTGACAAGGATGAATTGTTGAAAAAGATTATGCCTCAGGATTTGGTTCGTTACGGAATTATTCCTGAGTTCGTCGGAAGAATTCCTGTTATCGCAACATTGAAACTACTTGACAAAGAGTCTCTTATTAGAATTCTTAAAGAACCGAAGAACGCGCTAATAAAACAATACACAAAGCTTTTCGAAATGGATAATTGCGAGCTGGTTATTGAAGAGGATGCGATTGAACTTGTTGCCGAAAAAGCGCTTGAAAGACAAACAGGTGCAAGAGGACTGCGCGCAATTCTTGAAGAAGCGATGTTAGATGTGATGTATGAAATTCCTTCTGACAGAAATATTGTTAAATGTATTATCACAAAGGAAACAATTCTTGAACATAAGAAACCCACACTTATTAGAACAGAAACGCTTCGTCCTGCTAAAAAATCTTTGTCGAAGAAATCTAAAAAGCTAACCGGAGACACAGCTTGAACGAAAAAGATATTATTACACTTAGTATAGAAACAAGCTGTGATGAGACGGCAGCCGCGATTACAAAAAACGGCAGAGAAGTTCTTGCCAGTGTTGTTGCAACCCAGATAGATTTGCACAAGAAGTATGGCGGAGTAGTTCCCGAGATTGCATCACGTAAACATCTCGAAAGTATCATGCCTGTTATTGATGAAACCCTCGAAGAATGGAATCAGAATTGTGGCGGAGTAAAAGAAGATATTGATCTGGTTGCGGTTACATACGGACCGGGACTTGTAGGTGCCCTGCTTGTGGGCATGTCGGCCGGCAAGGCAATGGCATACGCACTTAACAAACCACTAATTGCAGTTAATCATATTGAAGGTCATATTGCTGCTGCATATATTACGTATCTTGAACTTGAACCACCGTTTGTTTGCCTGATTGTTTCAGGCGGGCATTCGCATGTTGTTCTTGTCAAAGATTATATTCAGTTTGAAATTTTAGGTCGTACTCGTGATGATGCGGCCGGTGAAGCATATGATAAAATTGCACGCGTCTTGGGACTCGGATATCCGGGTGGTCCGGAAATTGATAATAGAGCAATTGCAAATCCAAAATCGATGAGCGAGCTGCCGCAATTTCCGCGAGTAAATTTTTCTGATGGCACATCGGACTTTAGTTTTAGCGGAGTGAAAACTTCGGTTATGAATTATATAAATAAAGAGCAGATGCAAGGACGAGAAATATTTGTTGATGACATTTGCGCAGGTTTTCAGACAGCTGTTTCAGATGTGCTGGTTCAACATACACTTGACGCATTAACTAAATGTAAGAAAAATATTTCCAATCCTGACAGTCTAAATAAAATTGCCGTCGTTGGCGGAGTAGCAGCCAACAAAGGTTTGCGTGCGAAGATGAAAGAGCTGTGTGATGTTGAGCACATCGAACTTTTTATTCCGGACTTCGAATTGTGCACAGATAATGCGGCAATGATTGGTGCTGCCGGTTACTATAGTTTTATTAATGGTAGAAAAATTTCAGGGTTAGATTTAAATGCGATTCCCAATTTAAAACTTGGAGAATAGGTCGTTAAAAAATATGACTGCATAAAAATATTGCATAAAATTCAAAATCGATTTTTGTCGAATAATTTGTGGAAAAAACTCAAAGTGCCTAAAATAAAGACATTTACCCTGTGGATAACTCTGTGGAATCTGTGGAAAAGCTGATATAAAGCCATTATACATTTTGAGGCCTTTGGCCGAAGATTTTACCTGAAAAATTCATATTGTTGAAACCTTTAAACCCTTGATAATTAAGGGCTTTTATTCTTAACACTGATTGCGCAAAATTATTTTTGCATAAAAGATTACATAAAGCTAAAAATGATATGCATAAACACCTGTATAAAAATTTTTTCAAATGCATAAAATCATGCATAAACAAATTTTTTGTGATGGGGGTTGACATGCGAGAGGGTTGCTGATATTATTATAGACCGCACGATAACGTGGGGTCATGTCGCTTAGCAGGCGGAGCTTCACAAAAAATCCACGTGTTTGTGCATTGTACACATAGTATCTTTCTTTAAGTGTGGATTACATTAGCCATAATAGCCTGCCTCAGATGGTGTGATATTTTTGCTTAAATCGATAGTTTGTTTGTACTTTCTAAACTAAATTATGAGGTGATAGTTTATGTTGCATCCTGTTAAGCAGGGCAAGAGAGAGAGAATGAGCTATTCAAAGATCGAAAACGTTTTGGATATGCCAAATCTCATCGAAATTCAGAAAGTATTTTACAAGCGTTTTATAGAAGAAGATTTGATGGAAGTGTTGCACGAAATTTCCCCAATCACCGATTACAGCGGCAATCTCACATTGGAATTTGTGGATTACCGCATAGACGAAGAACCGAAATATTCTGTCCTTGAATGTAAGGAAAGAGATGCGACCTATACGGCACCTCTTCGTGTAAGCGTACGCCTAATTAATAAGGAAACGGGTGAGATTAAAGAGCAGGAAATCTTCATGGGAGATTTTCCATTGATGACAGACAGCGGTACATTTATTATTAATGGTACCGAAAGAGTTATTGTCAGTCAGCTTGTTCGTTCACCGGGCGTCTACTACAATTATAATCTTGATAAAAACGGTAAGAAACTTTTTTCTTCTACTATAATACCTAACAGAGGAGCATGGCTTGAGTTTGAAATTGATTCAAATGATATCATGTATGTTCGTCTTGACAGAACAAGAAAGCTTCCTCTAACAGTTCTTCTTCGAGCAATCGGATATGGTACCAATGATCAGATCAACGAACTATTCGGTCATTCTGATTGCCTCGCCGCCACATTACAGAAGGACACTTCAAAAAATATCGAAGAAGGACTCGTCGAAATATATAAAAGACTTCGTCCGGGTGAGCCGCCAACCGTTGATAGTTCGCGTTCACTTTTTAATTCTATGTTCTTTGATTACAGAAGATATGATCTTGCCAAGGTTGGCAGATATAAGTTTAACAAGAAACTCGCTCTTGCTTCAAGAATTGAAGGCAAGGTTGCCGCACAAAAAATTGTTAATCCCAATGTCAACAAAGTTATCATTAAAGAGGGCGAAGTAATAACAAAGGAAAAGGCAATTGACATTCAAAATGAAGGCGTTAACGAAGTCTTGATTTTGCACGAAGGCAAGGAATTGAAAGTCATTGGTAACAGAACAGTTGACATGGCTGCATACGTTACGTTTGATCCCGAGGACATCGGTATTTTCGAAAGAGTGCAGTACGATGTACTTGTCGAACTTATCAATAACTTTGGCAACAGCACAAAATTGAAGAAGGCCGCTGCCGACTATCATCACGAGTTGTTACCATATCATATTACGGTTGATGATATTATTGCATCAGCAAATTATTACATTCTTCTTAATTATGGATTAGGCGAAGTTGACGACACGGATCATCTGGGCAACAAGAGATTAAGAGCTGTCGGAGAACTTTTGCAGAATCAATTCAAGATCGGTCTTTCAAGAATGGAAAGAGTTATAAGAGAGAGGATGACAATTCAGGATCTTGACATTGTCACGCCGCAATCACTTGTTAATATCAGACCACTTGTTGCAGCGATCAAAGAATTTTTTGGAAGCAGTCAGTTGTCACAATTTATGGATCAAACAAATCCGCTTGCCGAGCTTAATAATAAGAGAAGACTTTCAGCATTGGGACCTGGCGGCGTAAGTCGTGACAGAGCCAATTTTGAAATGCGCGACGTTCATCATTCCCATTACGGAAGAATGTGCCCGATCGAAACTCCTGAAGGCCCTAACATCGGACTTATCGGATCACTTAGTACTTATGCCAAAATCAACAAGTACGGATTTATCGAAGCTCCATACAGAATTGTTGATCACAAGCGTGCGCTTGTTACCAGAGAAGTAATTTACGTTACGGCTGACGAGGAAGATGAATATATAATTGCTCAGGCCAACGAGCCACTCGATAAGAATGGCAAATTTGTTGAAAAGAGAATTGCAGCAAGATACAGAGACGATATTTTTGAAGCAGATCCACACGGAGTTGACTTGATGGACGTTTCGCCGATGCAATTGGTTTCAGTTGCGACAGCTCTCATTCCTTTCCTTGAAAATGATGATGCCAGTCGTGCACTGATGGGATCAAACATGCAGAGGCAGTCGGTGCCGCTGCTTGTACCATCTGCTCCGATTATTGGAACAGGTATCGAATACAGAGCAGCACATGATTCAGGCGTTTGCGTGATCGCCAAGAACAGCGGTGTTGTTGAATCAGTTTCTGCAGATGAGATTATTATCAAGAATAGTAATAAGGCATTTGACAAATATGCACTAGTTAAATTTATGAGATCAAATCAAGGCACATGTATTAATCAGCATCCGATTGTTGCAAAGGGTGAGAAGGTTAAAGCCGGCGACATAATTGCTGACGGACCTTCAACCGATCTTGGCGAACTCGCATTGGGCAAGAATATTCTTGTTGGGTTTATGACATGGGAAGGTTACAACTATGAGGATGCTATTTTGATAAGTGAGAAGCTTGTTCAAGATGATGTGTTCACATCAATTCATATTGAGGAATACGAACTCGAAGCACGCGATACAAAACTTGGGCCTGAAGAAATTACGCGCGACATTGCCAATGTTAATGATGAGTCACTTAAAGATCTTGATGAGCGTGGAATAATAAGAATCGGTGCAGAAGTAAGACCGGGTGATATCCTTGTTGGTAAGGTCACACCAAAAGGAGAAACAGAACTATCTCCTGAAGAAAGATTGCTGCGTGCAATTTTCGGTGAGAAGGCACGTGAAGTTAGAGACACATCTTTGCGTGTGCCTCATGGTGAAAAAGGAATAATTGTTGATGTAAAAGTTTACACTCGCGAAAACGGCGATGACATGTCTCCGGGAGTTAACCAAATGGTATCAGTTTATATCGCACAGAAGAGAAAGATTTCTGTTGGTGATAAAATGGCAGGACGTCACGGTAATAAGGGCGTTATTTCCCGAGTACTTCCTGTTGAGGACATGCCATTTATGGAAGACGGGACACCAATTGAAATAGTTCTTAATCCACTCGGCGTTCCTTCGCGTATGAATATCGGACAGGTTCTTGAGACACATCTTGGGTACGCCGCCAAGGCACTCGGATGGCATGTTTCTACGCCGGTATTTGACGGTGCACTTGAGGAAGATGTAGAAGAAGCGCTTGAGAAGGCAGGACTTCCGAGAGATGGCAAAGTTTATTTGTGCGATGGAAGAACAGGACAAAAATTTGATAACAAAGTTACTGTCGGAGTTATGTACATACTTAAGTTATTGCATCTTGTTGACGATAAGATTCATGCTCGTTCAACCGGACCTTATTCACTTGTAACACAACAGCCATTAGGAGGTAAGGCACAGTTCGGCGGACAGAGATTTGGTGAGATGGAGGTTTGGGCGCTTGAGGCATACGGCGCATCGTACACTCTCCAAGAAATACTTACAGTTAAATCCGATGACGTTGTAGGAAGAGTAAAAACATACGAGGCAATCATCAAGGGTGAGAACATTCCTATGCCGGGTATTCCTGAATCGTTTAAGGTTCTTATAAAAGAACTTCAGAGTTTGGGACTTGACATCAGACTGTTTGAAAATGTTCCCGATGGAACATCGAAGGAAGTTTTCCTCCGCGAGACAACTGATGAGATTAACGAATCGAATATTGCATTGTCATTGAAGAAGGAACAAATCGACCTTGGCTATAGTGAATATGCAAGAGGCGCAAAATCAGAAAAAGAATTTGTAGCCGGAGGATTTGTGGTTGGAGACAGCAAGGATATTCTCGATGACACCGATGATGCAGATGATGAGGAAGTGGATGAAGATCTCGAAGCTGATGTTGATGACAATCTTGATGAAGAGCTCGATAAGATTGCAGAAAACGAAACGGGTGATATCGAAGATGACGAAGATGACGAAGATGAGGACGATGATGATATCGTTATTCCGGAAGAGGATCTGATTAAAGAGATTGATGAGCCAATCACTGATATTTTGCTTGACATACCTGAAGTAGACGAACTAATTGATGACGCTCTAATTGGTGATGATTTTTAGTTATTAGCATGCTAGATTATTTTTGATAGTACGAACGATTATAAAAAGTATAAGGGGGAGCATAAATGTCAATAATAGAAAACTTCGATTCAATGAGTATCGGATTGGCATCACCTGAAAAGATAAGAGAATGGTCAAGGGGAGAGGTTAAAAAACCTGAGACAATAAATTACAGAACATTAAAGCCCGAGAGAGATGGTTTGTTCTGCGAGAAGATTTTCGGACCGCAGAAGGACTGGGAATGTCATTGCGGCAAATACAAAAGAATCAGATATAAAGGAACAATCTGCGACAGATGCGGAGTTGAAATAACGAGGGCAAAAGTTAGAAGAGAACGCATGGGACATATTGAACTTGCGGCACCTGTTTCACACATCTGGTACTTCAGAGGAATTCCTTCAAGATTAGGACTTATCCTTGATGTATCGCCAAAAAGTTTGGAGAAGGTTTTATATTTTGCATCATATATTGTAACTGATCCCGGAAGTACGATTCTTCAAAAGGGTCAAGTATTGAGTGAGAAAGAATTTCAGGACAGCTATGAAAGTTTTGGAGATTCATTCGTTGCTGAAATGGGCGCGGAAGCTGTTAAGAAACTGCTGGCTGAAATTGACCTGGAGGCTATGTCAAAAGAACTGCGAGAGGATCTCGTAAGTGCAACAGGACAAAAAAGAGTTAGATTAATTAAGAGACTTGAAGTGTCTGAGGCATTTAGGAAATCAGGCAATGATCCGATGTGGATGATAATGACTGTAGTTCCTGTAATTCCTCCTGATCTCAGACCAATGGTTCAGTTGGACGGCGGAAGATTTGCTACATCTGATCTTAATGATTTGTACAGAAGAGTAATTAACAGAAATAACAGACTCAAGAAGCTTCTCGAACTTGGCGCACCTGATATTATTATTCGCAATGAGAAAAGAATGCTGCAAGAGTCGGTTGATGCACTTATCGATAATGGCAGAAGAGGAAGACCGGTTACCGGCCCGGGCAACAGAGCACTCAAATCGCTTTCGGATATGCTTAAGGGTAAGCAAGGCCGCTTCCGTCA
>JANYKE010000048.1 GCA_025361685.1 Eubacteriales bacterium
TGCAAATTGCCAACTTTTTTTATTTCTCAGCTGTTATATATATGATTGGAGGAATTTCGATGGCTACAGTTATACTTGATTACGATTCATTGATTATTAAATCGGCAACCGGAGATATGGCATCACTTGAGACTCTTTACGACGACCTTCACAAAGGTGTTTTTGCGCTGGCACTTTCGATTACGAAGGATTATGGTTTGTCTGAGGATATTCTCCAAGACACGTTTATTAAAATTCGTGTTAATGGAGGCAGACTCGACAGTAGGGGGTTCGGAAAGGCCTGGATTTACAAAATTGCCCGCAACTTATCTATTAATGCTATCAATTCACGAAAGCGAGATGTCTACTCTGATGCAGATGATAATCAAACGGATACATTCAGCAATACTGTAGTTGAATCGGTTCTCCTTCAAAAAGCTCTTCAAGTTTTATCACAGGTAGAGCAGCAGACAGTTTTATTACACGCCGTTGGCGGAATGCTTCACAAGGATATTTCTACTATTCTTGCAATCCCGCTTGGCACAGTGAAGTGGAACTATCGCAATGCAATCAAAAAACTTGGGGCAGAATTGAGAGAGGTGTAAAAAAATGAATAAGAACGAGAAAAAAATAAATGATCTTCTAAAATCAGAATTTGAAAAAGATGTACCGGATATCAAATCCAAAGTAATGCAAGCCGCCCAAAAGCCCGACTTCGCTAAATACAGTGACCCCGAATTGTTTGCAACGCCGGCAGACGAGAATAAAAATACTCGCACAAGTGAAAATGATAATACCAATTACAGAGTAATCTCATCATGGTTTGGCCGCAAGCTAAACCTGGTTGCAACAGCTGTAACTATTTGTCTGGTCATTGGAATTGTTGGCTTTGGATTTGCTTCGCGGAATTTCAATCAGAATGCCGGCAATCTTGCAGCTTCCGGAATTGGAAATCTTAGCGCCAAAAATTACGACGATGTCATGACCGCTGTCAAAAAAATCAATAACCCCAATCCTTTATCAGTAAACAATTCGTCTCCGCAAAATTGGTGGGACTCGTTTATGCAATCCATTTTTGGCAGGAAAAATAACGGGGTAGCAAATGATTCCGTAATGATTGATGGAGCTCCGCGTGCTGTAAGTGAATTTGCTATGATGCCGGCACCCGATACAGCCAATATGACAGGTCCGGCTGCAAATGCCGCAGGAGTGCAAGCAACCGGCACAAATGATATCTCCGGAACAAATAACCAAGTCGCTCTGGTTGAGGAAGCAGACATTGTTAAGGTTGATGGTGATAATCTTTATGCAATTGTCTCGGGTATTAACAGTCAAAACTATTACAGCGAATTTTTGGTTATTGCATCAATAGCGGACCCGTCGCAAATGAAAGTTCTCAGCAAAACACTTCTGGGATACTCAACATCAAAGAGCAACGAAATGTATCTAGCCGATAGTAAGCTTACAGTAATTTCTCCTTTTACAAAGGATGTTCCTAAGGATAATACCGGCAAACCGATTGCCCCAACCGGAAGCACAAGTTCCAGTCCATCCATCAGTACTTATGCTACTCCTCGGATTCCTGTACAGGAGACTTCTGATATGCAGTATCAAACAACATCAAACATGACCAAGGTTACCGTATATAATATTTCTGACAAAACCAATCCGACTGCTGAACGCACCTTCATCCAAGAAGGTAATTATAATTCATCACGATTAATCGACAATAATTTGTACACCGTATCAACAAAATATATTCCATATGTGCAGTCAAACGCAGAACCAAATCCTGATACTGTCATTCCCCAGGTTTCCGTCACCGGTGACAATAATTTTGAAAAGCTGCCCCCGGACAAAATCATGATTCCAAACGAACCGACCCAGTCAGTATTCACGATTGTTTCCGGTCTCGATATAAATGATAAAAATAAAGAGGCTGATACCGTTTCTGTTCTTGGTTCTTCAGGCACAATATATTCAACTCGCGACAACATGTACATTGCATCGAACAGCAGACATTTTATGCCGGAAGTTATGCGTGCTTCTGATGCGGCAAGTTCAAGCAAAGATTCTTTTTCCGGTTTGGGAGACAATATTAGTGGCACTGATATTCTTAAGTTTTCATTGGACAAAGGCAATGTTACTGTTAAGGAAAGAACTGAGGTTCCCGGTTACATTCTGAATCAATATTCAATGGACGAATACAAAGGTGAGGGATTCCTCCTCATCGCGAGCCGGGATGACCACCGACAAAAATTTCAAATCGTTCGGTGCCGTTGCGGACGACGGAGTGCTCATGCAGTGGTGAGGTCGAGCCAGGCGGGATTCTTGTCCGCGTGCGTGGCGA
>JANYKE010000089.1 GCA_025361685.1 Eubacteriales bacterium
CTCAACAAATCTCTGCAGTATCTGCAAAACCTTGGCGCCCTTTGGCATCATAAGCGGCAAACCTTGTCCCACAACTTCCGATGTCATAAAGTATCCCAGCTCGCGTCCCAGTTTATTGTGATCACGCTTCTTGGCTTCTTCGATTCGCTCAATATATTCATCAAGTGTTGCTCTCTTTGGCCATGATGTTCCGTAAATCCTTTGCAGCATTTTATTTTTCTCGCTGCCTCTCCAATATGCTCCGGCAACCTGTGTCAGCTTTACTGCTTTAATCTGCCCTGTTGATAAGAGATGAGGTCCTGCACAAAGATCAACAAAATCAGCCTGCTTATAAAACGAAATCTCCGCATCTGCAGGCAAGTCTTCGATGAGTTCAACCTTGTAAGGCTCGCTAAGCTCTGTCATATATTTGATAGCCTCTGCTCGAGGCATTGTAAATCGCTCAATCGGGTAGTCAGCTTTTATTATCACATTCATCTCGGCTTCAATTTTTTGCAAGTCTTCCGGAGTGAATGGATTTTCTGAATCAAAATCGTAATAGAATCCGTCCTCTATTGACGGACCGATTCCAAGCTTTGTTGTTGGAAATAACTTCTTAACCGCTTGCGCAAGAATGTGCGACGATGTATGTCTGTATGCATTTTTGCCGACAGTGCCTTCACTGTCAAATGTGTGCAAGCTAAGCGTGCAATCTTTATCAAGAATATAATTCAAATCTTTTGGTTCGCCATCGACTTCGCCAATGAGTGCCATTCTTGCAAGGCCTGCGCTGATTTCTTTAGCCACATCAAGAATTGTCATCCCTGCCATGTACTCTTTTTGGCTTCCGTCTTTTAAAGTAATTAGTATGTTTCCCATCGTATTGCTCCTTCATTAAATTGTAAAAAAGTTGTTAGGTTATTTTACTCTTTTTTGTCTTTAAATACAAGTATCTTGCTGAAAATGTAATTGAGTATGACGACAAATATTGTTATAAATATTTTCGATCCGACATCCGGAAAACCAAAGTAGACAAGCGTCGGAACCGTTATCATTTCAAATACAATTGTTATTGTTCGCGCAGAAAGGAATCTGAAAAACTCGGACCATTTTTCTTTTAAAGTTTCGGCAGTGCTTCTGAAAACCCACTTGCTGTTTGTGAAATACTGAAACAAAACTGTTATCGCAATGCTCAATATATTTGCAAAAAGCGTAATTGATGCGCGAACCGCATCGGTAATTTCTGTGATACCAAAATTTGCACCGTAATTATTTACCAGCAGTTTGAACAAGCCGCTGATTGCTATAAATGAGCCAAAACTTACCACTGTTGCGGCGAGCCCGAAAAACAAATATGAAATAACCTCATAGTTGAAGAATTTTATTACATGTCTGTGGTTTAAAAAAACATGCAGCCGCTCGTGCGTGACAAATTTATTGATTGTCTTATTCTCAAATATTTTTTTGAAAAATTCAATTTCATTCAGTTCGTCAACTAAATTTTTTTTTGCCATTATTCTTTTTCAACCTTACCCTCAAGTTTTTTTCTGATACGTTGAATTGCATTGTCAATAGCTTTCGGAGTCTTGGAAACTTTTTCTGCAATTACATCATAGCTGTTGCCTTGCAAGTACAACCCCAGCACTTCACTTTCAAAACTGCTCAACTTATCATAAATAAATTTTTCGATTGTGCTGAATCTTTCACGATTAATATATATCTGTTCAGGATTTAAAATGTCATCATCCGCAATAACTTCATGCATCGTTGATCCTGACTCGTCAAAATCCGGTTTGTCCAATGAGATGGAATCATTAAGCGGCATGTGCTTCTGTCTGTTGGCCATTTTAACCGCCGAATTAATTTGCCTCACGATGCAGATTTCGGCAAATGATTTAAAACTTGCGTGGCTGTCGTGGTGTGAATCGAAATCTCGGACTGCTTTGAACAATCCAATCATGCCTTCTTGAATAACGTCGTTCCTATCTGCACCGACAAGATAATATCTTGATGCTTTGATCTTGACCAAATTACTGTACTTTAAAATAATAAAATCCGAGGCGGCACGATCACCACCTGCGGCTAATATTAGTATCTCACTATCGGAAAGTTTATTATAAATATTTTTGTCTGTAATTTTACTAATAAATATCAGTCCTTTTCAAATAAATATTTCTGATCTTTTATTACTTCATAGTATGTATCAACCGTTCCAATGTCAAAACACTCGCCTTCAAAAATAAATGCATACACAGGTTTTACTTTATAAAGCCATGCGGGCAAATTGCCGGGTGCATCAATGTTGTTACCCTCTTCAATATATTTTGTTATCATCGGAATCGTGTCTCTTCTATAAATATATGCGCCGAATGCAGCTTTGTTGCTCTTTGGTTCTTGAGGCTTCTCAACAAAATCGACAACTCGTCCGTCCGCTTCAAGCTGAACAACTCCGACTCGTCTGAGTGTTTCGATATCGTCAACCTGCTTTACACATATGCAGTCGGCAGCTTTATTCTTGTAATAGTCGTAAAAATCTGTCAGCTCATATGTGAAAAGATTGTCTCCGAGCAGCACCATGATATCATCGTCAATTCCAAAATGTTTAATTGCCATGTCGAGGTCGCCGATTGCGCCAAGCTTTGTATCGTCGCTGTCTGTTCCGTCGTCAACTATTTTAACAATTTTTTTAGTGTTGAGCGTTTCTTTCCAGTCGCAGAAATTTTGATAAAATTTAGTATTGGATACAATATAGACTTCATCAATTTCTTCAATCGCTTCAAGTTTTTCGTAGATGCGGGTTAGGACAGGCTTGCCCCAAAAGTCGAGCAATGCTTTAGGTCTGTCTTTGGTCAGTGGGAAAAGTCTTGTTGCATAGCCTGCAACCAAAATGATTGTCTTCATACATATTCCTCTTTCATTATATTTTAGTGTATTATTTTGATTACATCGCGAGCAATTGCCAGCTCTTCGTTAGTCGCAATTACAGCACATTTAATTTTTGATTCGGGTGTTGAGAAAATAAATTCGGTCTCGCGTTTGCTGTTTAAATCTTGGTCAACAACTATTCCCAAATTCTGAAGCTCGTTCAAGCATCTGCTTCTGCAAGGGCCGTTATTTTCGCCGATGCCTGCCGTAAACACTATGCAATCTGCTCCGTTCATAACTGCAATATATTCACCGATATATTTTTTAACTTTGTAACAGAAAATATCAAGTGCCAATCGTGCTTTATCGTTGCCGTGATCAATCGCATCATCGATGTCTCTGAAATCGCTGCTCACTTCTGAAATGCCAAGCACTCCTGATTCTTTATTTAGATAATTGTTAATCTCATCAACCGACATTTTTTTCTTTTCCATAAGGTATGTCACGATTGCGGGATCCAAATCACCTGAGCGTGTGCCCATTGAAAGTCCTGCAAGCGGCGTAAATCCCATACTCGTATCAACGGACTTGCCATATTTAACTGCACATATGCTTGCCCCATTGCCGAGATGGCAAGTGATTAACTTTAATTTTGTAATGGGCACACCCAGAAGTGTAGCAGCCCTGTCCGCAACATATTTGTGTGAAGTCCCATGAAACCCATATCTTCTGATCTTATATTTTTGATATGCCTCGTACGGAAGCGAATACCTATAAGCGTAATCGGGCATAGTCTGGTGGAAAG
>JANYKE010000146.1 GCA_025361685.1 Eubacteriales bacterium
GATACGGAATTCCGCACACCGGAACATCTCGGAGTGTAGAAGAGCAGAATAAAATTTTCATGAAGGATGTTAATGGCGTTAAACTTGCAATCGTCGCATTCACCTACGGAACGAACGGCATTTCAATTCCGGCCGGCAAAGAGTATAGCATAAACTTGATTGACAAAGATCGTATTAAAGCAGATATAGATAGAGCTTACGCAGAAGGTGCCGACGTGGTAATTCCATTTTTGCATTGGGGCACCGAGTATCAGAGAAAAGAATCTGATACTCAGAAAGATTTGGCAACATGGATTTTTCAAAACACAGAAGCCTCGGTAATAATCGGAAGCCACCCGCATGTCGTTCAACCAATAGACCAACTAATTGTTACTAAGGACGATAAACAAAAAACGGGAACAGTGGTATATAGTCTCGGTAATTTTACAGGAGCGCAAAACGAACCGTACACTGACTCCGGAATTATAGCAGAACTCTCCTTGACCTACAACTTCACCGGCAAAAGTTTGACGGTCGACAAAGTAAAATATATTCCAACTTATATTGACCGAAATACCGGAACAAAATACAACTATAGAACTGTCAACATAAACAAAGCAATGAACGATTACACAAACGAAGCCGATGCGCTTATTTCGCAAGCAGAATATAACAAAATGAAATCTCTCAAAGAAGCGTATGCAAAGGCAGTCCCAAAGTCAGCAATTGTGAGTGAGGATGAAATAATATGAATGATTCAAATCACAAGAAAGAAGTGTTTATTAATGTTAGCGCAAGTGAAACCAGAATTGCGATAAAGGAAAACAATGTGGTGTGCCATTATTTTTCCTTTTGCGAAAATGAGGAAACCTATTCCGGAAATATTTATGTGGGAAAAATCACAAAGCTGCACGAGGGAATAGATGCCACATTCGTTGACGTAGGAATTTCCCAGAGCGCGTATTTATCCGGTAGTAATCTTGTCGACAATCTATACATTTCAAATCCGATCGCATACAATGAATCACTGCCACTGACGCCCCTCAAAGAAGGACGCGAGGTAGTGGTTCAGGTTGTCAAAGAACCATTTGGCAACAAGGGGCCGAAGGTTACAATGAATGTAACTTTACCGGGCAAATACACTGTGCTTTCACCATTCTCACAAGGAGTGGGAATTTCAACCAGAATAATTGACGAAGAAGAAAAAAGTCGTTTGCGTGAAATTGGAGAAAGAATCAGGCCGGAAGGAATGGGAGTAATAATCAGAACTGATGCACAAGGACTGCCGGAGGAAGCACTCGCAGAAGATCTATCTGCAATCCTGAGCAAATGGGAGCAGATTGCAAAGCTCACGGAAAAAGGAGATGTCCCGAGGCTGATATATAAAGAATTCGATATGGTTGAAAAAATTTTCCGCGAATATATTGATAGCAATACCGAAACAATATATATTGACTCAAATGATATGTGCGAAAAGTTAAAACAGAACGCAAAAGAAAACGACGCAAAGATTCGTTTCTATAATGACGAAGATGATGAGCTGCTCGCTATGTTTAAAATATTTGAAATTCAAAGTCAGATTGATATTGCCAAGCAACGGAAAGTTTGGCTTAACAGCGGTGCGTATCTCGTTTTTGATAAGACAGAAGCACTCACAGTCATCGATGTCAACTCAGGAAAATTCACATCGGAAAAAAATAATGCAAAAGCCATACTTGTTGTCAATCTTGAAGCGGCAGAAGAAATCGTACGGCAGATTAAGCTTCGAAATATCGGTGGAATCATAATTGTTGATTTTATTGATATGGTTGAAGACGTAGATAAAGAAGAACTGTTGGAAAAAATCCGCGCTCATGCTGTAAATGATCCAAACCGCTTGAATGTCGTTGGAATTACGCAGCTCGGTTTGGTCGAGATGACGCGAAAGCGCACCGGCCGCCCTTTATAAATAATACGTCATTACGTGGTATTGAAATAACGGATTAAAAAAGCGTATAATATTCGTATGCTTCATAATTAAAGGGGGAAGAATTAATGAGTAAAGTATTGAAAAAAGCACTTACTTTGTTTGTTGTTGTGATGATGCTGTCGTCAACAATAACTTCAATTGGAGGACTAAATGCTACATTTGCATATGCTGCAGACACGGTTCCGACAGGATATTGGACTGACTTGGGCAACAGCACCTTGCCGAGTGTGGGCGATGGTAATACAGAATTAACAGCTTATGAGTTAGGTACCCCTGCTGAGTTTGCATATATTGCATCGACAGCTGCGGGCAACAGCAGCGGCAAATTCTACAAGATGACAGCTGACATTGACATGGCAGCACATTATTGGAAGACTCCTGCTGCTTTTCAAGGAACCCTAAGCGGCGGCAATTTTACTTTGTCAAATGTAATAGTTGAAAGTACAAACACAACAGATAACGTTGGGCTGTTTGGTGTTTGTAGTGCAACAACAAAAGTAGCCAATCTTAAAATTGCAGGCATAACATCATTTGGACATCTTTATACCGCAGGGTTTGCAGGCAAACTTGCCGGAGACATTCAGAATGTTTCCATAACAGGAGCCTCTATCAATGTTGCAATGAACAGAGCCGTTGATACTATCGGTCAGTTGCTGGTTTACGGCGGCGGCTTTGCCGGACAAATGCTTGATGGCACGGTAATAAAGAACTGCAGCTTCCAAGGAAATATTATTATCAAACCGGGCACTCAGGATATTCAGGTTGTTGGCGGGTTTGTTGGGAATACTGTTAACGGCGGAATAATTGAAAACTGTACGGCGGATGGAACACTCGGAGGAAGCGAGCTTGGAACAGTCGCCAACAGCAGAGGCGGGTTTATTGCAACGATCACAAATCCCGGTTCAGGCGGCAAAAATCTTGACATAATAAACTGCTCTGCAAATGTTCAGGTTGGAAGTAACGATCCTCTTAGAAAGACAAAAATGATTGGGGCTTTTCTCGGGTATGTTAATGGTAATGCGCGTCCCGTAGGAATTGCGATAAGCATTACAGGATGCAGTGCTAAGGGTACAATTTACGGAACAAAAGATACGTCAGGTTTTATTGGCAATATTACCGGATCATGTGCATCATCAATAGTCATTACAAATTGTTTTTCACAATGTAAGGTTTACGCAATAAGCAGCAGTACAAATTCCACTACGGCAGGATTTATCGGCACTCTTGGAAGTGGAGCTGTTGGACTTAAGATTAGCAAGTCATATGCAAATTGCA
>JANYKE010000126.1 GCA_025361685.1 Eubacteriales bacterium
GCACAGCACCTCCGCCGGTTGCAACAACAAGTCCGGTCTGATTTGAAATGCCTTTGATCACTTCTTCTTCCCTCTCACGGAAAAACTTCTCGCCATAAGTGCTAAAAATCTCAGAAATACTCATGTTCAGTTTTATTTCAATTATGTTATCGATATCCGTCAATTTCATATTTGTCGTTTCAGCAATAATTTTTGCAACAGAAGACTTACCACTGCAAGGCATTCCGATTAGCACAATATTCTTTTTTTTTGATGGATTATCTGACATCGCTTTGTCCTTAAAAAAGTTTGTATAATATTACGCATATCATTTGTCATTATTACAAACTTATTGTATAATCAATATGCAGCTTTTGTCAATGACACCGGTATTGCAATGTTATTATGAGGTGGTGCATTTAATGAAATGTCCTTACTGCGAATGTGAAGATCTCAAAGTTCTTGACTCTCGCCCGGCTGAGGAAACTAATTCAATCCGAAGACGCAGAGAATGTTCCGAATGCAAAAAAAGATTTACCACATATGAAAAAATTGATATTATTCCAATAATGGTAATAAAAAAAGATGGCCGCCGAGAGCTTTTTTCAGGCGAAAAACTTTTGACCGGGATAATGCGCGCTTTCCAAAAAAGACCTGTTTCCGTTCAGGAAATGGAAAAAATTGTTGCAGAAGTTGAAACTGCACTTGATAATCTGTTGCAGCGCGAAGTCAAAAGCGAATATATTGGTGAATTGGTAATGGATAAGATTAAGCAAATCGATGATGTCGCATATGTTAGATATGCATCAGTAACCAGACAGTTTAAAGATATCAACACTTTTATGACTGAACTCTCCAAACTGTTAAGGGAGAAAAAATAATTTTGTTTATTTGTTATTGATTTTGAAACAGTATAATGTTATACTGCTTTGTAGTTGTCATTATTTAGACTTAAATTACTATCATTTCTATTAGTGAGAGGAAAACAATATGGAGCTATCAATCAAGGATATTTTAGAAATACTAATGCGTCGCCTTTGGATAATTATCACATGCTTTGTAATAACCGCAATAATTGCATTTGCTTACACAACTGTATTTATTCCAAAGACATACGTTTCCGGCCTTACTCTTCTTGTAAATAACAAGACTTCAACATCTCCAAGCGGGCAAACACAAAGTGATATAACCGGTGCAGCGTCGCTTGCCAATACCTATATTGAAATTCTTAAGGGGCAAACATTTCTTAATAATGTTTCTGATAAATCAGGACTTGGTTATACATCTTCAAACATCCGCTCAATGCTTAATATGCAGGTAGTCGGCGAGACGCAGATTTTTTCAGTCTCGATTACCTCAACTTCACCTGATGATGCAGTATCTATTGCAACTACAATTGAGCAACTGGCACCCATCGAACTTAAAAGAGTAGTTGACACAGCCACAGTAACTGTTGTTGATTCGCCTGCATATCCCGGAAGACCCGCGGGTCCTAACGTCCCATTAAATACTATAATAGGCGCTTTAATCGGGCTTGCAATCGCAATAATTATTGTTTTCCTAATCGAAAGATTTGATATTAGAATAAAGAATGAAGAAGACTTGCTGAAAAACTATAACCTACCCGTTCTTGGCGGAGTGCCGGCTTTCAAAAAGTCTATTCCGAAAAGCGCATCAAAATAGATATTTTACGAGCAAAATAAAAAGTGAAGGAATAAATTTATGAAAAAAAATAAATCTGTTGAATCAAAACCTGTGGATATGCATGATAAACATGAGAATGATGTCAATCAGTTCAATGTTATTGAGGCATATAAATCAATTCGAACAAATGTAATTTTTGCAACAAAGAAGGATGATGGATGCAAAAAAATCATGATTACAAGTCCATTGCCTCGTGACGGTAAAACCACCACAAGTGTTAACCTTGCCATATCTTTGGCTCAGGCTGAATACAGAGTAATGTTGATTGACTGCGATTTGAGGAAACCTCGCATTCACAGATTTTTTAATTCAAAAAATACTCCGGGATTATCGAATTACCTTGTTGGTCTTGTATCACTTGATGACATAATCAAGACAACAAATTTCAATAATCTTTCGATTATTACTTCAGGACTTATCCCGCCTAACCCCGCTGAGCTGCTTTCAGGTGCCCGCATGCACGAATTACTAACGACACTTGACCAATCATTTGATTTTATCATTTTAGACACATCACCTGTCAATCTGGTTTCTGACTCTATTGTGCTTTCAACATTTTGTGATGGTGTAATATTGTTGGTTAAACAGGATGAGTCAACCCATCCCGAGTTGGTAAAAGCAATTCAAAAGTTGGAATTTGTTAAGGCCGTTATTTTCGGAATTGTTCTCAATGAAGTTACTCAGACACGTTCATTTTATAAGTCAAAATATGGACGCAAATATAAATACAGATATAATTATCCTTATCAAAATATGAATGAAAACAATGAGAGTGCATTAAGAAGGTGATGGCGTGATTGATATACATACTCACATACTTCACGGAATAGATGATGGTCCCTCCCAGGCTGAACAGTCTGTGAAGTTGCTTAAACTGCAAAAAAGTATGGGCGTCGATAAGGTTATCCTTACGCCTCATTTTTATTCAGAACATTCTACAATTGACATGTTTGTTTTGAATTGCAAGTCAGCATTTAATAACTTGATGTTGAATATTGAAGGTGACCAAGCCGGAGAAGTTATCCCTGATTTATTGCTTGGTGCAGAAGTCTTGTATAATCCTTCACTTGTTTCGTTTGAGGATATAGACAAATTGGCAATATTCGGCACTGATTACATATTAATTGAATTGCCTTATACGAAACAATTCGAATATTCTATTATTGATTCTCTTGACCGAATGATGTGTAACTACAACCTTACTCCCATCATCGCACACATTGACCGCTACCCATACATTGGCAAAAATCTGTCAATTGTAAATGAATTGATAGACATTGGATGTATGATTCAGGTAAACGCAGATTCAGTCATTAATCCGCAGATGCGCGATTTTATTTGGGCTCTGATGGATGAATCATTGATTGATTTTGTTGCCTCGGATTGTCACAATCTTGCTGACAGAAAACCAAACGTCCCTGATGCGCTAAAAATAGTTTCAGAAGAATACAGCAAAGATTATATCTCACATCTGGATAAGGTTGCAGCTCGAACATTCGGATAATTAAATATTTATTATTTAATATTGTGTTCTTGATTTCTTGATTTTTGGTTTGACAAAATTTCTACAAATTTAAAAGGACCTGATCAACA
>JANYKE010000144.1 GCA_025361685.1 Eubacteriales bacterium
GATGAAGCGCGAGAGGGTTATGGCAATATAATTGAAGTCACGAGATATAAAGACAATTCAATCATGGTTAGAGACTATGGGCGCGGAATACCGCTCGATTATAATAAGAATGAAGATAGATTTAACTGGGAGCTTGTTTATTGCGAGTTGTATGCCGGAGGCAAATACAATAACCTTACCGGTGAAAATTATGAATTTAGTTTAGGACTGAACGGACTAGGAGCGTGTGCAACACAGTACGCATCCGAATATTTTGATGTTACAGTATATAATTCAGGCACTCAATATGATTTGCATTTTGAAAAGGGTGAAAATATCGGAGGTCTGGTGAAGAAATCGTGCAGCAAAAAGTTAACGGGTACGATGCAGCGCTGGAAGCCCGACCTTGAAGTTTTTGTGCAGATTGATATTCCGTTAAGTTTTTATCAGGATATCCTCAAAAAGCAAGCTATTGTAAATGCAGGGGTTAAATTTGTTTTGCATGACGAGGAATCCAAAGAAAATTTTGAGTACTATTATAAAAACGGAATTATGGATTATATCAACGAACTTAGTGATGAAAAAAACATTACCGATATTTGTTATTATGAAAATGAGGACAAGGGCCGTGACCGTGCAGAAAATCCGGAATATAAAGTGAAATACCAAATTGCATTTGCTTTCAATAATTATGTTAACGAAATCGAATATTATCATAACTCAAGTTTTCTTGAGCATGGAGGCTCTCCTGATAAGGCAATAAGAAATGCTTTTGTTTCAGAAATTGATAAGCTCATTCGCACGCTAGACAAATATACTAAAGGTGAATCAAAGATTACATTCACAGATATTGAAGATAGCTTGATTTTAATTAGCAATTCATTTTCGACTTCTACCAGTTATGAGAATCAAACAAAAAAATCGATTAATAATAAATTTGTACAAGATTCAATTACTGAATTTCTCAAGCATCAACTCGAAGTTTATTTTATTGAAAACAGATCAGACGCAGGTAGGATTGCCGATCAAATCCTTGTTAACAAACGAAGCAGAGAAACTGCTGAGAAACAAAGAATAAGTATCAGGAAAAAACTATCAGGCAATATTGATATTTCCAACAGAGTAAAAAAGTTTGTTGACTGCAGAACTAAAGATTTGGCAGTACGCGAGATATATATTGTTGAGGGTGATTCCGCACTTGGCTCATGTAAACTTGGTAGAGATTCTGAGTTTCAGGCAATAATGCCGGTGCGTGGCAAGATTCTAAACTGCCTGAAGGCAGATTATGAAAAAATATTTAAAAATGAGATAATTACTGATCTTATTAAGGTGCTTGGATGCGGGGTTGAAGTCAATACAAAGCATAGTCGTGATATGAGCACATTTTCACTTAAGGACTTGAGGTGGAATAAGGTTATAATTTGTACCGATGCTGATTTTGATGGATTCCATATTAGAACTATGATACTGACAATGATTTATAGGTTGATGCCAACACTTTTAACCGAAGGTAAGATTTATATTGCTGAATCTCCTTTGTTTGAAATAAGCGCGGGGGACAAAACATATTTCGCATACAGCGAGAAAGAGAGACAGGATATAACATCCAAAATTACAGGAAAGTATAGCATCCAGCGTTCTAAAGGACTTGGCGAAAATGAGCCGGATATGATGTGGGAAACCACCATGAATCCCGAAACACGTCGACTGATAAATGTTACTGCCTCGGAGCCTAAGGCAACTGAAATTATGTTTGAGACATTGCTTGGAGATAATTTAGCAGGAAGAAAAGAATTTATTGCAGAAAACGGACACTTATATATGGATATGATTGATGTTAACTAAGGAGCGAAACATATGTCTTTTAATAATACCAAAAAGCCAATAACCGAAACACTTGAAGATAATTTTATGCCTTACGCTATGAGCGTAATAGTATCGCGTGCAATTCCGGAGATCGATGGCTTCAAACCATCACACAGAAAATTATTATACACGATGTATAAAATGGGACTTCTAACGGGACACAAAACTAAGTCTTCAAATGTTGTGGGACAGACAATGAAGTTGAACCCGCATGGAGACATGGCAATCTATGAAACATTGGTTCGTCTCACACGTGGAAACGATGCGCTGTTGCATCCGTTTATTGATTCGAAGGGCAATTTCGGGAAACAATACTCACGTGATATGTCATTTGCAGCACCTAGGTATACGGAAGTAAAACTCGAGCAGCTTTGTTCAGAGATATTCAAAGACATTGATAAAAACAATGTTAATTTTGTTGACAACTACGATGGCACAATGAAGGAGCCTGTGCTGTTACCAACAACTTTTCCAAACATTCTTGTTGCTTCAAATCAGGGAATCGCGGTTGGAATGGCCAGCAATATTTGTAGCTTTAATCTGAAGGAAATTTGTGAAGCAACAATAAAAATTATTACTGATGAAAAAGTAAATTTACTGAAATGTTTGAAAGCTCCTGATTTTTCAACAGGAGGAATATTGATTTACAACAGCAAGGATATTAAGGCAATTTATGATACGGGCCGCGGGTCATTTAAAATTCGCGCCAAGTATAGTTATGACAAAAAGAATAATTGTATAGAAATAAGCGAGATCCCTTATACAACAACGTGTGAAGCAATAATAGATTCGATTGCAGATATTGTGAAGAGTGGCAGGATTAAGGATATTCAGGATGTCAGAGATGAAACTGATTTAAAGGGACTTAAGATTGCAATTGATATTAGAAAGAGCTCTGACCCTGACGCAATAATGAATAAGCTTTTTAAACTAACTTCGCTTCAAGACACATTTAGTTGTAATTTTAATATTCTCATTGATGGCAAACCTCAAGTAATGTCCATCAAGTCAATTCTTAATGAATGGCTAATGTTTAGAAGTGAGTGTATTAAGAGACAAATTGCATTTGACATAGAAAAGAAGCAACAGAAATTACATCTTTTGCTAGGGCTCGAAAAGATTATTATTAACATTGATAAAGCTATCAAAATTGTGCGAGGTGCAAAAAGTGATTCTGAAGTTATTCCGAATTTAATGAAGGGATTTGAAATTGATAAAATACAGGCTGAATATATTGCTGAAATCAAATTGAGAAATTTGAACAAGCAGTACCTAATAGATCGCATCAGTGAAAAAGATTCGCTCGAGAAAGAGATCATTGATCTTAAAGCAACATTAAATAGCGAAGTAAGAGTTAGCGATATTATCATCGAAGAACTAAAATCAATTTCAAAAAAATATGGAACTCCGAGACGTACAGAGATTATTCATGTTGATGATGTTGAGGAAATTTCCAGTGAAGAGATGATTGATGATTATAATTTGAAATATTTTCTTACCAAGGAAAATTATTTTAAAAAGATACCGCTTGTTTCACTTCGCGCCAATCCGGAGCAAAAACTCAAAGAAGATGATGAGATTATTTGTGAGGTTGAAAGTCACAACAAGGCTGATGTTTTATTCTTCTCGGATAAGTGTAACTGCTATAAACTGAAAGGATATGAGATTGAGGAGGCAAAAGCGGCAGGACTTGGGGCATATTTAAAAAACATTTTAAAGCTTTCGGATGATGAGACAGTATTAAATATTGTATCGACAGATGATTATGAAGGATATATGATTTTCGGATTCGCAGATGGCAAGGTCGCAAAAATTACACTTTCATCATACATGACAAAGACAAAACGAAGAAGACTTGCCAATGCATTTTCCGGCAAATCAAGGATAATATTTATTCGCTATATTCGAAAGAATGAAGATATTGAATTAATTGCAATCACAAATATAAATAAAGTACTTGTGTTTAATTCTTCAATGGTACCCAAAAAGACGACTAAAAACTCGCAAGGCATCACGGTTGTTAAATCAAAAAAAGGAAGCTATGTGACA
>JANYKE010000163.1 GCA_025361685.1 Eubacteriales bacterium
CGAAAATTTAGCAGAGCAATTATTTCAGTCATTTCTACGTTTCAGAAAGGCAGGCATGTTCTTCCCCAGCGGTCTTGATGCCAGTATGGGAGAAATTGTTGTAATGAGAGGCCTTGAGAAAAAGGCAGCCATAGCAGATAAAAATTTTTGCATATCCGATATTCATAAAAATCTTCACATATCAAAGCCGGCTGTATCACAGATATACAGTTCTCTTGAAAAAAAAGGCTACATAACTCGCGAAATTGATAGTGCTGACCGTCGTAAAATCGATGCCGCCCTCACGCCGAAAGGTGAGGAAATTCTGCAAAATATGAAGAATTATTTCAGTAAAATGTTAGATGAAATTATTACTCGAATGGGCGAAGACAATTCAAAACAACTGATTTTTTTATTCAATCGCCTTTCGGATATTTCTGAAGACATGAGAAATGATATGAACTCAAAAAAATAATTTGGAGGAAAAACAATGCTTAAACTCACAAGATTTATGAAGCCTTTCCTAGGCATATTATTGATCGCCATACTGCTGTTATTTGGGCAGGCAGTGTGTGACCTTAGTCTGCCTAATTATATGTCAAATATTGTAAATGTTGGCATTCAGCAAAACGGAATTGAAAACAGTGTGCCCAATGCAATCAGTCAGGATGGCTTCACTGTAATGAAGACATTTATGACAGCTGATGAAAAAACTATGTTAAACGAAAGTTATTCGCTCGCGAACGGCTCTGACAAAAACGCCGACGGCAAGATCTACAATTCAATTTACTCTAACCTTGGTGATAAACAGGTTTATGTTTTAAATTCAGGTCTAAGCAGCGACACAATCAACAGTCTTAATTCGTCATTCGGACTTGCAACCTGGACATTCATTAATGTCATGCAGGATTTATCTAAACAAACCGGCTCAAATCCCAACTCACCGCAATTTCCATCCTTAGCCTCTAGCAGTGGAATTGCCAATATTGATATCGCACAAATTTATAATCTTCAGCCTATGTTCAAAAAAATTCCACAAGCAACCTTTGACAGTGCCAGAGAAAAAGCAGCATTAACTGAACCAATACTGGTTTCAAAGACCGGCATAGTAATGGTTTCTGCATTTTATAAAGAGCTTGGTGCTGACGCGAATGCAATTCAAACAATGTATTTATTAAGAATAGGTCTGCTGATGCTTCTTATCGCTCTAGGCAGCGGAGCGGCAACTATATTTGCAACATTCTTTTCGTCAAGACTTGCAGCCGGTGTAGCACGAGACTTGCGAAAGGCAGTTTTTGATAAGGTTGAAAGTTTTTCAAGCGCCGAATTTGACCAATTTTCCACCGCATCACTCATCACAAGAACTACAAATGACATTACCCAGATTCAGTTGTTTTTGACCATCGGAATTCGAATGTTGTGTTATGCCCCTATAATAGCTATTGGAGGTATAATATTTGCGCTTAACAAATCAACCTCAATGGCTTGGATAATTGCAGCAGCATGTACATTCCTGCTTGGTTTAATAATGGTAATATTCACGCTTGTACTTCCAAAGTTCAAAATGATGCAGAAACTTATTGATAAATTGAATCTTGTTTCAAGAGAAATACTAAACGGACTTCTCGTAATCAGAGCATTTGGCAGAAAAGAATTTGAAGACAAAAGATTTAACGATGTTAACCGTGATCTAACAAAAACCACGCGTTTCATAAATCTTGTAATAGCTGCCATGATGCCATTAATGATGTTAATAATGAACGGCACCTCAATTGTGATTATCTGGGTCGGTGCACACAATGTCGCATCTTCGCAAATGCAGATTGGTGACATGATGGCATTTATGCAGTATGCATTCCAAATAATATTTGCTTTCCTAATGATCTCTATGATGTTTATCTTTATCCCACGTGCATCCGTATCCGGCAACCGAATTGCCGAAGTACTTTCTGTGAGACCAATTATACTTGATCCCGAAAAACCGATTGAGCCTTCGCCGGATATGAAAGGATATGTTGAGTTTAAAAATGTTTGCTTTAGATACGCAGGTGCCGAGGCCGATGCACTTGAACATATTTCATTTGTTGCTGAACCTGGTAAAACCACTGCATTCATTGGTTCAACGGGTGCAGGCAAAACAACTCTGGTTAATCTTATCCCCCGCTTTTATGATGCAACCGCAGGTGAAGTTTTATTTGACGGTGTTAATGTGAAGGATATGACTCAGGAAAGTCTTCGTCAACGTATTGGGTACATATCGCAGAAAACAATGCTGCTCAGCGGATCAATTAAATCCAACATTGGCTATGGTAATGTTCCGTCCGATGAACAAGCAATTGAGAAAGCTGCACAAATAGCTCAAGCCTCAAACTTTATTGCTGAAAAGGAAGATGGCTTTGAGTCGGAAATTGCACAGGGCGGCTCAAATATTTCCGGTGGTCAGAAACAGCGAATTGCAATTGCAAGAGCCCTAGCCAGAAAACCTGAGGTATATATTTTTGACGATAGCTTTTCTTCATTGGATTACAAAACCGATTCTGCTCTCCGTGAAGCTTTGAAAGACTACACAAAAAATTCTACCGTAATAATTGTTGCACAAAGACTTAGTACCATAATGAATGCCGATAAGATTATCGTTATCGATGAGAGTAGAATTGTCGGGCAAGGAACCCATGAGGAATTGCTTGTAAGCAGCAAAGAATACTATGAAATTGCGACATCACAACTTTCAAAGGAGGAACTGAACAATGCCTAATAATAATCAGAAACTCAGTAAGAATGCAGTTCCAACAAAGCGTCCGGGCGGCCCCGGTGGTGCAGGAATGCCGGGCCCCGGTGGAATGAGATTTGGTGCACCTGCAGACAAACCGAAAGACGTCAAAGGAACCCTTAAGAAACTTCTTAATTATCTTGGCAAATTCAAAATTTTAATGTTGGTTGTATTCATACTTGCTATTTCTTCAACAATATTTGCCATTGTTGGTCCAAAAGTGCTTGGCGGCGCAACAACGGAACTATACAAAGGATTGATGAATCAAATCTCCGGAAGCGGTGCCGGTGTTAATTTTGATGCCATATGGCAAATCATAACTACCATGATATTCTTATATTTTTTCAGTGCGTTATTGTCATACGTTCAGGGATTTATCATGACAAATATTTCCATGAAGATTACCTATAGACTTCGTGATGACATTGCTGTCAAGATACACACCCTTCCCTTCTCATACTATGATAAAACCTCAACCGGTGATGTGTTGTCACGACTGACCAATGATGTTGATGCAATAAGCCAGAGTTTTAATCAGAGTATCACTCAAATCATAACATCAATTGCAATGCTTATAGGTATTCTTGTTATGATGTTCTCTATCAGCTGGCAAATGACATTAATCGCACTTTGCATTCTGCCTGTCAGTGGATTGTTGCTGGCATTTATCATGAAAAAGTCGCAGAAACATTTTACGAACCAGCAGGGTTATATTGCTCGCATAAATGGACATGTTGAGGAAATGTATGGCAATCACATTATCGTAAAAGCTTTTGGCGGCGAAGAGGAATCGCTCGTACAATTTAATGATAATAACAATAAACTTTATGGTGCCGCATGGCGCGCCAACTTCATGTCCGGCTTGATGATGCCTATTACAATGTTCATTGGCAACCTAGGTTATGTTGCGATATGTATTTCCGGTGGATATTTCGCTTCACAAGGAGTTATATCTGTTGGTGACATCCAGGCGTTTATTCAATATGTCCGTCAGTTCACTCAACCTATTACACAGATAACACAGATTTCAAATGTAATTCAGCAGACACTGGCTGCATCCGAGCGTGTATTTGAATTCCTTGGTGAAGAGGAAGAAGTTCCTGAGTCTGAGCATGCGCTAACTGTAAATAGAGATGACAGCATTGCTGACACGGAAACTAATATCCATGTTGCCGGAAATGTTTCCTTTGAAGATATAAGTTTTGGCTATGATCCGGAAAAAATTATTATCAATGATTTCAGCACCAATGTTACCGAAGGCAAAAAGATTGCGATTGTTGGGCCAACAGGTGCCGGAAAGACTACTATTGTTAATTTATTGATGCGCTTCTATGATGTTAACACAGGTGCAATAAAAGTTGATGGTCATAACATCAAAGATTTCAAGCGAGATGATTTACGTGGAATATTCGGGATGGTTCTCCAGGACACATGGCTCTTCAATGGAACAATCGCGGAGAACATTAGATACGGTAACCTTGATGCAACTGATGAAAAAGTAAAAGACGCAGCCAAAACTGCACAGGCTCATCACTTTATCACAACTCTCCCCGATGGTTATAATATGATTTTGAATGAGGAAGCAAGTAACGTTTCTCAAGGGCAGAAGCAGTTGATTACAATCGCGCGTGCGATACTTGCCGATCCGAAAATTCTTATCCTTGACGAAGCAACCAGCAGTGTTGATACCCGTACAGAAATACTTATTCAGAAGGCTATGGACAACCTGATGCACGGTCGTACCAGTTTCATCATCGCTCATCGTTTGTCAACAATCCGAAACGCAGATTTGATTCTGGTTCTTGACAAGGGCAACGTTATCGAGCAGGGCACTCACGAAGAGCTGCTTGCCTCCGACGGTTTCTACGCCGACCTATACAACAGCCAATTCGTCAAATCGTAGCAGGGGACGGTTCCTTGCTACACTGTAACAGGGGACGGTTCCTTGCTACACTGTAACAGGGGACGGTTCCTTGCTACACTTTCGACAAATGTGTCAAGGAGCCATCCCCTGCTACACAGCTAAATATTAATTATATAATTTTCAAACGGTTCGGCAGTCGCTGAGCCGTTTTTAAAATCAATTGTATATTTTGTATTCTCGTCAAATATTACTGCATCAGTTAGTGTAACTTTTAATATGCATGTGTTTGGATCTTTTTCATTGACATGCTGGTCATAAAATTTATAAAACACTTTGCGAAGTTCCACTGCTAATTCCCCATTTTTTGCTTCTTTCGGATTACCAATGTTCTCGCAAATACCTTCTACAGTAATCAAATCTTTATATAACGCAACAGGAGTATTGTCTGTAATCTCACATACTTTGCG
>JANYKE010000027.1 GCA_025361685.1 Eubacteriales bacterium
TTGGTGTTGGTGTTGGTGTTGGTGTTGGTGTTGGTGTTGGTGTTGGTGTTGATGTTGGGGTTGGGGTTGGGGTTGGGGTTGGCGTTTGTGTCAGGGTTGGCGTTGGAGTTGGAGCTGCGGTTGTATAATCTAGTGACATAAGCATAATCTTTACTATCTCTGCACGTGTGATATTTGCCCTAGGTCTAAACTCAAAATTCACACCATCAACATTATATCCTTTTATAATTCCCGCACCAACAAAGAAAGCAATTGATATTTTTGAATAATCTGCAATAGTTGATGCGTCGGTAAATGTCGACAACGCTGCTTCCGCCGTTGGCATATCCGGAAGTATTATTGACTGATACATAACCATTGCTCTCGAAAGCATAGTTGCGGTATCCTGTCTTGACATATTCTCGCCAACGCCGAATGTTCCGTTGCCCTTACCACTTGTCAACCCTTCTGCTTGAAGTGAACCGACATAAGGTGTAAACCAGTCTCCCGATCCGCAATCTGAAAATGTCGAGGTCGCAAGAGGATTATATTTCCCATATGCAACTGTCAGAACTTTCGCAAATTCCTGACGCTGCATCGGATTGTCCGGTCTAAATGCCAAAGACCTCGGAAATTCAGTATAACCATTTATTACTCCCCTGGCAGCAAGAGCATTGATATATGATGCTCCCCAATGATCTTGAATGTCAGAAAATGAAGGTGCTATTCCTATTGCAGTATATCCGTTCCATGGATTGGAAAATCCGGCATTGCAAACGTAGTATGATATCGTAAGTGACGCAGCAGTATTGGTAAAAATGTTTGCACCCGGTGTAGGCGCAATGCCAAAAAATTGAACCGAATTAAGAAGCGTGCAATCCCTAAATGCATCAAAACCAATATTCGTCACGCTTGGAGGAATTATTACACTTGTCAACTTCGAGCAGCCTTGGAAAGAAAAATCGCCGATTAAAGTTACCCTATCACCAATATACAAACTTGTCATTGCTGTGCAAACTGAAAATGCACCCTTGCCTATCTTGTCAACAGCTTCACCTATAACCACATTTGTCAGCCCTGTTGAACCGTAGAATGCATAATCTCCAATATTTGCCACACCGTCGCCGATATTAAGCCCGGTCAATCCTTTGCAGCCATAAAACGCATAATTGCCGATAACGTTAACTTTGTTTCCAATTACTAAGTCAGTCATTAAAGCACATCCATAGAATGCATAAATACCAATACTTGCAGGACAGTTTGCCAAGCTCACACTTTTTATGGCGGCACAATCTTTGAATGCATAAGCTCCAACAATTGCTGTGCTGTCCGGCAGAATAACATCTGTCAAAACCTTACAGCCGTTAAATGCATAAGTGTCAATAATTTTTATGCTGTTGCCAAAAGATACATCCGTCAATGCAATACAGCCGGTGAATGCATAAGTGCCAATACCGGTTACACCATTTCCTATGGTAGCAGTAGCAAGCTTAATGCAGCCGTTAAAAGCATTTCCGCCTATTGACACAACACTATCAGGAATGTTAACACCTGTTAACTCGGTACAAGACTTAAATGCATTTGTACCAATTGTGATGACACTGTTTGGAATTGTAACGTCGGTTATTAGCGAGCAGCCATTGAAAGCATCGTTATTAATTGTTGCGACAGTAAGTGGAATATTAGTAGCGCCTATTTTGCCGGGCGAACATTGAAGAAGAATGCTCTGCGACTTATTATAAATTATGCCATCCAGATCTGAAATTGAATTGTTATCCGGATCAATAATTATTTGGGTCAATTTTTTGCAGCCGGAAAATGCAAAACTGGCTATTGAAGTTGTCCCGCTTCCAACAGATATACTTGCCAATTTGCTACAATTTTCAAATACGGATTTTTCAATAGTTACAACACTGTCCGGTATCGTCATTTCTGTAAGTCCGGAACAACCGGTAAATGCATAAGTCTTTATAATGGTTACGCTGCTTGGGATGGTTACACTCGTTAGAGCGGCGTTGCCGCTAAATGCATAACTACCAATACTTGTTACATTGTATGGAATTGAAATCACTTTATCAGTCCCGGTATATTTGGTCAATACTCCTTTTGCATCAACCGTAAAATCAGCAGGACTTGATGCAAATGATATTGTCATAAAGGATGTCATCACCACTAGCACTACAACAACAAGCGCAATGATTCTTTTTGTTTTCATACACAATCCTCTTTTCATTCTAAATTTATGTCCTAATTATACTCTCAAAGCGTTAATTCGTCAATTTCATTTCATTCGTTATTACAATTGCCGCCTCTGCTCTGTTTGCATTATCATGAGGTCTAAAATTTGTCACACCATATCCATTATCTGCCCCTTGCACAATCTTGTTAACTATTGAAAAAGCAATGCTTTTCTTCGCATACTCATCAATATCAGCTCTGTCTCCAAAAATACAAAGTGCTTCATTCATTACAGAATCGTCAACTGCCGGCATCCCCTTGAGGCTTAGCAAAGCATTTGAAATGATTACGCACATATCCTGTCTGGTTATCGGTTCATTCGGAGCAAATAAAATATTATCTCCCGACGGTCTTCCTTTAACAATTCCTGAATTATATGCCGCCGCAACCACCGGGTAATACCAATCAGTACTATTAACATCACTGAAATTACATATTTGATCTACAGTGCTAATATTAAATGCTCTAATTACTAACTTTGCAAACTCAGCCCTCGTAATATTCTGCTCCGGTTTATAATATAAAAGTCCATCTATTTCAACACCATTTATAATATTACCGGCCATAAGGTTTTCTATCTGAGCCTTTGCCCATCCAAAATTGCCATCCGATACATCAGCAAAAACAATCTCTTTTTTTATAATAACTTTGCCGGCATCTTTAATAATCTGATATTTCATGATTTTCAAGACAGTTGAGTCTTTAGCAATACTAACCTCAAGAGTATGTGTCCCATTAGTCAAACTACTCGTGTCAATATTTGCATTGTACGGTATGGTATTGGCCCGCTCAACAAGTTTGCCATCAATGCAATAATCTACTTGCAGATTAAATGTCTTTGGGTATACAGCATAAGTTGATAATTCT
Source organism: Eubacteriales bacterium (assembly GCA_025361685.1). Lineage (GTDB taxonomy): Bacteria > Bacillota > Clostridia > JANYKE01 > JANYKE01 > JANYKE01. Next base: position 3,085 of record JANYKE010000027.1, read on the forward strand.
AACATGCTGTCATTGGTTTTATGTGCGACAACCTTCTTATATCTGAATGACGGAGCTGCATCAGTTGATCCGAGAAAATTGTCTCCGGCTGTTATTTCATTATACAGATTGGCCATTACCGGCGAATTAAAAAGCGAATATCTATCATACTCATAAGCTGACCTATCGACATTAAAATAGTACATTGCTTTCAACTGCGGAAATATCATCGGCGCATATGAATAAAGTCTTTGCATTTGCGACTGCGCCCATTGGTTATTTACAAGATCCTCATTAATATAATCTGATTTTGCATAATTTGAAACTCCACATTCAGAAAGCATTATAGGCTTTCTTCCTCCGTACTCATTTACAATTAAAGATATTGCAGTCAAAGGGTTGCAATATTCGCCGGTAACAAAAAAACAGTCATTTGCATTTTGCACTCCTAATGTATTTCCTAAAAAGTATTTCATATTGTATTGGCTCACGCCGACCCAATCCACATATTCGTCTCCCGGATAATATTTTTGAAAAGGCTTTTCCCTGCTTGCTATTGCCTGAGGCCCAAACACCATTGCAATATTATTAGAATGCGCCTTTACAATATCTGCCACAAAACGAAATGCAGATATAAAAGCTTGCGGATCATCGCAAACAGTGGTGCCATTCATTTCCCCGCCAAATCTGAGAAATACCGGCACATCATATGACGCTAAAAAATCAACAACTTCTTCAATATAAACTCTTTCATTAAGTATGTATCGGAAATCGTTGTCGCTGTAAACATTAAAAGCATATTCCACAGACTTTTTTTCGCGTGCTGCTTTTTCCATTGTTGATTTATAGTATAAATAGTGATCTTTCGAATCGCTCCCGGTGCCATGCCCATAGCTGTAATAAGCAAGATATGATCCTTCCTTATTTGCAATGTTTTTATAAGCATCATTTTGCTCAACGAAAGGTACTATTCCTGCATATGTACCTGATTTAGGTTCGTTCTTTGCA